>NZ_JBJHAB010000013.1:0-127924 GCF_054050815.1 Blastococcus sp. SYSU DS0552 | reverse complement strand
AGGAGGCCGCCGGCGGTACGGGGCAGATCGCGGAGAACATCACCAGCGTCTCCACGGCCGCGGACGCCACGACCCAGGCGCTGACCCAGACCCGCACCGCCGTGGACGAGCTGTCCCGGATGGCGGCTGACCTGCGCACCACGGTCGGGAGGTTCAGCTACTGACCTGACGCGAACTTCCCCCCGGCCGGGCCGGGTGGTGACCCCTTCCCCGGTCGCCACCCGGCCCGCGTCGTTCCTGGACGGGTGCCCGGGTGGGCGAGGGCTCGGCGGTGCCGCCATCCGCGCCGGGGCGGCTCGGCAAATTCTCGTCAAGTCGACACGGGAAATGCGGTTGCCGGCCATTCTCGGCGATGCCGTGCGACACGTCGATGATTGGTGCAACGTCAATCTTGGAAATGTCCTAACATTTTGCTCGTCGCCTCGGCCCTACGTGTCGGCCGCGCCTCCACCGAGGTGTTTCGTTCGTTCCCGACGAAGTCCTCGGCCCACCCCGCTGCCCTATTCCTGGAGAACCGTCATGTCCGCCGCCGCTCGTTCCACTCATGCCACCGGGCCCTCCCGTTCACCGCTGTCCTGGTGGGGCGACCGATCGGTGAAGACCAAGGTCCTCACGACCGTCTCGGCCGCGGGCGTCGTCGCCGGCGCCATCGGGGTGCTCGGACTCCAGGCACTCAGCGCGTCCGCCACGGCGGCGGATCAGCTGTACGAGGACAACCTCCTGGGCGTCGCGGCCGCCGCCGACATGGACGGGTTGCTCGGTGACATGCGCGTCAACCTGCGCGACACGGTCCTCGGCACGGATACGGCGGCCAAGATCGCCGACATCGACAACCTGAGCGCCGAGCTCCAGGCCGTCGTCGCGGAGTACCGCGCCGGGACCAGCGCACCGGAGAAGCTCGACATCCTCGATGGGGTCGACGCCGACATCAGCAGCTACGTCGCCTTCCAGAAGGACGTCCTCGTCCCCTACGCGCAGAAGCAGGACTTCGCCAGCTGGATGAGCGCGAACGCGGAGCAGGGGGCGCCGCTCGCCGAGAAGATGGGCGGCGGCATCCAGGCGCTACGGGACATGGAGGCCGAGGAGGCGAGCCAGGCGGCCGCCGCGATCCGCAGCGAGTACGAGAGTCAGCGCGTCGTGTCGATCATCATCATGGTCGTCGGGATCGCCCTGGCGCTGGCGGGGGGCCTCTACGTCGCCACGGGCATCGCCCGCTCCACCCGCAAGGTGCAGGACGTCGCGACCGGCCTGGCCGCTGGTGACCTGACGCGCTCCAGTGGCCTGACGACCAAGGACGAGCTGGGCCGGATGGGCCAGGCGCTGGACTCCGCGGTGACCGACCTCCGGGCGGTGATGGCCTCGGTCGTCGGGTCGGCGGACGCGGTCGCGGCTTCCTCCGAGGAGCTGAGCGCTTCGTCGGCGCAGATCTCGGCCGGTGCCGAGGAGACCTCCGCACAGTCGGGCGTGGTTTCCACCGCCGCCGAGGAGGTCAGCCGCAACGTGCAGACCGTCGCCGCCGGCGCGGAGCAGATGGGCGCTTCGATCCGGGAGATCGCCAGCAACGCGGCGGAGGCCAGCGACGTCGCCACCCGCGCGGTGCAGGCCGCCGAGACCACCACGGCCACGGTCGCCAAGCTGGGGGAGTCCTCGGCGGAGATCGGCAACGTCGTCAAGGTGATCACGAGCATCGCGGAGCAGACGAACCTGCTCGCCCTGAACGCCACCATCGAGGCCGCCCGCGCGGGTGAGGCCGGCAAGGGCTTCGCCGTGGTGGCGAACGAGGTGAAGGAGCTGGCGCAGGAGACGGCGAAGGCGACCGAGGACATCGCCCGGCGCGTGCAGGCCATTCAGGGCGACACGACGGCCGCGGTGACCGCGATCGGGGAGATCTCCACGATCGTCGCGCAGATCTCCGACCGGCAGACCACCATCGCCTCGGCGGTGGAGGAGCAGACGGCCACCACCAACGAGATGTCCCGCTCGGTGCAGGAGGCGGCCAGCGGATCCACGCAGATCGCCGAGAACATCACCGGCGTCTCGTCCGCCGCGGACTCCACCACCCAGGCGCTGGGCCAGACCCGCATCGCCGTCGACGAGCTGTCCCGGATGGCCGCCGACCTGCGCACCACCGTCGGCCGCTTCACCTACTGAAGAGCCCCCGTCCACTCACTCCTCGCAGGCTTCGGGGTGGGCCTCCGGACGGGGCCTGCGCCGGGCCGGCCCACGTGCCGGCCCGGCGCCGTCCCCCCGGCTGGGGGGTCGGTTGCGGGCCATGAACTGCCGATAACACGGCTGACCGGTGCGGTGCGGGTTCACCTTGAATCCGCGGCCGATCCGCCGATGACCCAACGGGGCCGCCTGTGCTCCGCCGCGATGAGAGAGAAGGCAGCAGTGGACGGTCTGGACGACATCGTCGAGGAGTTCCTCGTCGAGAGCCACGAGAACCTCGACCAGCTCGACACCGACCTGGTCGCGCTCGAGCAGGAACCGAACTCCCGTGAGCGGCTGTCCAGCATCTTCCGGACCATCCACACCATCAAGGGCACCAGCGGCTTCCTGGCCTTCAACCGCCTGGAGGAGGTCACGCACGTCGGCGAGAACATGCTGTCCCGCCTGCGCGACGGTGAGCTCGCCCTGACGCCCCAGCGCACCAGCGTGCTGCTGCAGATGGTGGACACGGTCCGGTCGCTGCTGACCTCGATCGAGGCTTCCGGCGGTGAGGGTTCGGTGGACGTCTCCGCCGTCGTCGCCGCCATCAGCGCCGCCATGGAGGACGGCCCGGCCGCCGCTGCCGAGGCCCCCCCTGCCGAGGCCAGCGCTGTCGAGGCCCCCGTGGCCGCTGCGGCGGCCCCGGCGAAGAAGGCGCCCGCGAAGAAGGCGCCCGCCAGGGGGACGGCCACGGCTGCCGCGAAGGCCCCCGCCAAGCCCGCCGCCGCCAAGGCGCCGGCCAAGCGCGCCCCACGGGCCAAGCCCGTCCTCGCTCCCGTCGTCGAGGAGCTGCCCGAGGGCCCGCAGGATGACCTGCGGGCCGACCTGCCCGAGGAGCCGTTCATCCCGGCCCCCGTCACCGAGGAGCACCCGGTGTCCGAGTCCGTCGCCGTCGACCACCCCGAGGGGGAGGCCGTCCCCGCCGACGCCGCCGCCGGCGGTCAGGTCCGCCGTGCCGTCGCCGACAGCACGATCCGCGTGGACGTCGACCTGCTCGACGAGCTCATGCTGCTCGTCGGCGAGCTGGTCCTCACCCGCAACCAGATCGTGCAGAACGTCGCGCGGCAGACCGACACCGACCTGATCCGCGCCTCCCAGCGGCTGAACCTGATCGCCAGCGAGCTGCAGGAGGGCGTCATGAAGACGCGCATGCAGCCCATCGACCACATCTGGTCCAAGCTGCCGCGCGTCGTCCGCGACCTCGGCCTCCAGCTGAAGAAGTCGATCCGCCTGGAGATGGAGGGACGGGACACCGAGCTCGACAAGACCCTCCTCGAGGCCGTCAAGGACCCGCTGACCCACCTCGTCCGGAACTCCGTCGACCACGGCATCGAGGCACCCGAGGACCGCAAGAAGGCCGGCAAGCCCGCCGAGGGCGTCCTCACCCTCCGCGCCCGGCACGAGAGCGGCCAGGTCGTGGTGGAGGTGGCCGACGACGGTGCCGGCATCGACCCGGTCAAGCTCGGCGCCAAGGCCGTCCAGCGCGGCCTGCTCACCGCCGACGCGCTGTCTCGGATGAGCCCGGCGGACATCCTGCAGCTGATCTTCCTGCCCGGCTTCTCCACCGCCGCGGCGGTCACGAACGTCTCCGGCCGCGGCGTCGGCATGGATGTCGTCAAGACCAACATCGAGTCCATCGGCGGCACGATCGAGGTCGAGTCCGACGCGGGGGTGGGCACCGTCTGCCGGCTGCGCATCCCGCTGACGCTGGCGATCGTGCCGGCGCTGACCGTCGAGTGCGCGACCGACCGCTACGCGATCCCGCAGATCAGCCTGCAGGAGCTCGTGTCGCTGGATGCCGAGAAGGCCGTCAACGCCGTCGAGGAGGTCGGTGGGGCGCAGGTGTACCGCCTCCGCGGCGAGCTGCTCCCGCTGGTCCGGCTCACCGATGTCCTGGGTCTGACCTCCGAGCGGCACGACGGGCACGTCGTCATCGCGGTCCTGCGCTCCGAGGGCCGGCGCTTCGGCCTGGTCGTGGACCGGGTCATCAACACCGAGGAGATCGTCGTCAAGGCCGTCGGCGGTCAGCTGAAGGCGATCGGCCTGTACTCCGGGGCGACCGTCCTCGGTGACGGCACCGTGGCGCTGATCCTCGACGTGCAGGCGCTCGCCCGCCGTGCCCTGCGCACGGAGACCACCGACCGGCAGGAGGCGCGGGCCGGTTCGCTCCAGGTCGCCTCCGCCGAGACCGACCGGCAGCGGATGCTGCTGGCGGCCATCGGGGGCGGTCGCCGGGTGGCCATCCCGCTCGACACGGTCACCCGCCTCGAGCAGGTCCGCACCGAGGCGGTGGAGAAGGTCGGCAACCGGGAGGTCGTCCAGTACCGCGGCGCCATCCTGCCGATGGTCCGGCTGGACCGGCACCTGGGCGCCTACGGGGAGAGCGACCGGGAGGTGCTCGAGGTCATCGTCTACGCCGACCACGGCCGCAGCGTCGCCATCGTCGTGGAGGAGATCCTCGACATCGTCGACGGCGAGGCCGCTGTGCGCAGCGACATCGACGACATGGGTCTGCTCGGCTCGGCCGTCCTCGGCGACAAGGTGACCGAGCTGCTCGACGTCCGGGCCGCGATCCTCGCCGCCGACCCGGCGTTCTACTCCGCTCCTCCCACGACGACGCCCGACGGCGTCCCCACCGCTCTGCTGGAGGTCTGACGTGACCGCTTCGACCCACACCCTCGCGCCGGCGACCAGCGGTCAGCTGGCCACCTTCCGGCTGGACGGCGACCTGTACGGCATCGAGGTCGAGCACGTGCAGGAGGTGCTGCGCAGCCAGCAGCTCACCCGCGTGCCGCTCGCGCCGACGGCGGTCGCCGGCCTGATCAACCTGCGTGGCCAGGTGGTCACCGCGATCGAGCTGCGTGAGCGGCTCGGCCGGCCGCCGCGTCCGGAGGGCACCGACCCCGTCGTCATCGTCGTCCGGCTGCACGGCGAGGCGGTCAGCATGCTGGTCGACTCGATCGCCGACGTGGTCGACGTCGACGCCAGCGACTTCGAGGCGCCGCCGGACACCCTCGAGGGTCAGGCCCGTGACCTCATCCGCGGCGCCTACAAGCTCGACGGGAAGCTGCTGCTGGCGCTGGACGTCCAGAAGGCCGTCAGCGCGTAGCGGTTCGTCCTCCTCCGAAGGACACCACGACCAGGAGCGACACCGCAGCACCGGGCGGCGGGGAGGACCACCTCCCCGCCGCTCGTGCGTTCGGCCGCGCGGTCGGCGGGATCGCGGCACCCGGCGGGTGGCCGGGGACGAGGACGACGGGACGGCCAAGCCAGCACCTCGGGTAGCGATCGGTAACACGCAGTGATCAATCGCTGACCGCGCACGGTGCGACACACGCTGTAGGTGTACAGGCGCTCCTGCGATGGGGTGACGGGCGCATGGTGCTGCCCCGCCCGGGCAGCCAGCATGGGTCCGTCCCGTTGTCGGAGCCGTGGAGGCGTCGTGCCCTACTCGCTGGTCAGTGCCGCCACCCTCGGCTTCGACCTCGTCCGTCTTCCGGGCGGCCGGGCCGTCGCCGAGGTGCTGCTCGCCGGACTGGGGGCCGACGAGCCGGCGATCAGCCGCCTCGCCGGCGTCCACCCCGCCCGCGGCCTGGACCGTGAGCAGCGCGGCGTACGGGCGGTCCGGTCCCGCCGGGCGCGGGAGATGGCCGCCGCGGTGCCCCACGTACGCACCGCCGCCGACGCCGCCCAGGGCGCCGGGGACCGTACCGCCCTGCTCGTCCGCCAGCTGGAGATGGGCACCATCGGCGACGCCCCCACGCTGGAGCGACTGCTCCGCGAGGACGTCCTGGGCACCGAGCACGCCCTCTCCGGCCGGCTCGACGCCGACACCTGGGAGCAGGCCGCCGACGTCCTGGCCGACGCCGCCGTCGGCTTCTGGGCAGCCGGGGTGCTGCCGCCCCTCGTGCGCCGCGAGCTGACCGCCGCCTTCGACCGCGCCCTGGACACCGGCCCGCTGGCCGGCCCCGCCGGGTGGGGGCTGGAGCACGCCGCGGAACTGAACGGTTTCCTCGCCGCCGTGCGCGACCTGGACGACGCCGGGCGGTCGCGCTGGCGTGCGGCCGTCGACGAAGGGCGCGCCGCCCACCGTCCCTGGGCCACCGCGATGCACGAGGCCTCGTGGGGAGCGCACGTCTCCGGGCGCACCCGGGCACTGGCCGCCGCGCATCTGCTCGCCGTGCAGGCGTTCCTCGACGGTGGCTTCGACCTGCACGACGGAGCCGCCGGTGCCTGGAACGCCGTGGCCGGGTGCGTCCAGGCACTGGTCCTCGACGACCTGCTCGGCAGTGAGAGCGCCGCGGTGCTCCGCGCCCCCGGGCGTCGGGTCGGCATCCTGTCCTGACCGGCCGCTGCGGTCCGCATCGGGCCGCGATCCCCCGGTGGCCGACCATTTCCGGGGCACATGTCGACCACGACCGTCACGGTCGCCGAGTGGGCATTGTCGACACCCAATGACGGCCAAAGAATAGGGCCAGACCTTTTCGCGTGTCGGCTGTAGCCCGGCCCTCTCCCGCCGAGACTCTGAGGCAGCACCAGCCCGCCCTGGTCGGGATCCACCACGACCAGGACGGGCTGCGGCGTTCCAGAGGGTCCGGCGTCCCCCTGCCCGCGCACCGTCCACGGCCATTCCCCGGAATGCCGAGAACGGTCGTCGGTCGGCAGCTCCGTCTTTCTCTGGCGCCGTGCTGCGGCATTCCTGGCGTCCGTTCCCGAACGAATCGGCGGACGTCGGCGGCCGTACCGCCGAAGGGCTCAAGCCCGACGCGGAGATGCCGATACAGACAACGAGCCCGCCGGTCGGCGCGGGCAGGGGCCAGGAGGACGTGTGAACCCGATCCGGGTGATGGTGGTCGACGACTCGGTCGTCGTCCGCAAGATCGTCACCGACGTGCTCTCCGCGGACCCGGGGATCGAGGTCGTGGGCACCGCCGTCAACGGCAAGGTGGCCCTCGGCAAGCTCGAGCAGCTCAAGCCCGACCTCATCACGATGGACATCGAGATGCCGGAGATGAACGGCATCGAGGCGGTGCGGGCCATCCGCGGCGCGCGCAACCGCGTGCCGATCGTCATGTTCAGCACGCTCACCGAGCGCGGTGCCACCGCGACGCTCGACGCGCTCTCCGCAGGCGCCAACGACTACGTGACCAAGCCGGCCAACGTCGGCAGCGTGGCGCAGTCCATGGAGAGCGTCCGCGAGCAGCTGATCCCCAGGATCAAGGCCCTCACCGGCCGGCCGATGACGCCGTCGCGGGCCACCACCCAGGCGCCCCCGCCGCCGCGCCCGGCCGTGCCACGAACCGGGCCGGGCAAGAAGCCGGCGGTCCTGGTCATCGGGTCCTCGACCGGTGGACCCGAGGCGCTCGCCCGGGTGCTCCCCGCGCTGCCGGCCACCCTGCCCGTGCCGGTGCTGCTGGCCCAGCACATGCCGCCGGTGTTCACCCGGCAGTTCGCCCAGCGGCTCGACCGGCTGAGCCCCCTGCGCGTGGTGGAGGCCGTCGACGGCACCCCGCTGGTGCCCGGCACCGTGCACCTCGCCCCCGGTGACCACCACCTCGTCGTCCGCGCCAACGGCCGCGCAGGCTTCTCCACCTCGCTGAACCAGGGCCCTCCGGAGAACTTCTGCCGCCCGGCGGTCGACCCGCTCTTCCGCTCGGCGGTGGCCGCCTTCGACGGTGCCGTGCTCGGCGTCGTGCTGACCGGCATGGGCGCCGACGGGCGCAACGGCTGCGGCGAGATCCGCAACGCAGGCGGCACGGTCGTCGTGCAGGACCAGGCGACGTCGGTGGTCTGGGGCATGCCCGGCGCCGTCGCCCAGGCCGGCTACGCCGACGAGGTGCTGCCGCTCGACCGCATCGCCGAAGCCATCCAGCGGCACCTCGCCGGTACCGCACCCCTGAACAACGCAACAGCTATGGCCGTGGGAGGTCGTCGATGAGCCTGACCGCGACCAGTTTCGACTGGGTCCGAGAACTCGTCCGCAAGGAGAGCGCCATCGTCCTCCAGCCGGGCAAGGAGTACCTGGTGGAGGCGCGTCTCCTCCCGATCGCCCGGCAGATGGGCCTCGCCGACGTCACCAAGCTGGTGGAGACGGTGCGGACCCGGCCGAGCGCCGACGAGACCCGCAAGATCGTCGAGGCGCTCACCACCAACGAGACGTCCTGGTTCCGCGATGGTGACCCGTTCACCGCGCTGACCTCGACCGTGCTCCCGGCGCTGCTGCAGGCCCGCGGCCCGAGCGAGCGGCTGCAGATCTGGTCGGCCGCCTGCTCCAGCGGGCAGGAGCCGTACACGATCGCGATGCTTCTGGACGACGCGCTGCCGAACGCCGCCTCGCGCGTCTCGATCACCGCGACCGACCTCTCCCGCGAGATGGTGCAGCGCACGCGTGCCGGCCGGTTCAGCCAGCTCGAGGTGAACCGGGGCCTGCCGGCTCCGATGCTGGTCCGGCACTTCACCCGGGCCGGCACGGAGTGGGAGGTGTCGGCCAACCTCCGCCGGATGGTCAACGCCAGCGAGTGCAACCTGGCGGCGCCGCTGCCGCGGATGGGCCCGTTCGACGTGGTCTACCTGCGCAACGTCCTCATCTACTTCGACCTGCCCACCAAGCAGTCGATCCTCCGCCGCGTGCGGGGCCTCATGCGACCCGACGGATGGCTGTTCCTCGGCGCCGCCGAGACCACCCTCGGCGTCGACGACTCCTGGGAGCGGGTCGTCATCGGCCGCAGCTCCGCCTACCGCCCACTGAAGGGGGCCTGACATGCGTGCCTTGGTGATCGACGACTCGCGCGCGATGCGCCGGATCGTCACCGGGATCCTCACCGGGTTCGGCTACGAGGTCCGGGATGCCGAGCACGGCCGCGCCGCCCTCGACGTGCTGGACGAGGGCTGGGTCCCCGACCTGGCGACCATCGACTGGAACATGCCGGTGATGGACGGGCTGCAGTTCGTCTCCGCCGTGCGCGCCAACCCGGCCTGGCGCCGGATGACCATGATGATGGTCACCTCGGAGAGCGAGCACACCCAGATCGTCCGCGCCCTGGCCGCCGGCGCCCACGAGTACATGATCAAGCCGTTCACCGCCGACGCCTTCCGCGACAAGCTCGCGCTGCTCGGCCTGCTCCCGCAGGAGGTCTCCCTGTGACCGCCATGGACACGGGCGAGCGTCGTCGCGCCGGCGACGCCCGCCCCGTCATCGCCGACCTGATCGACGGGGACACCGTCCTGTCGATCGCGCAGGAGGCCTGGATCTCGCTCGTCGGCGAGGACGAGGTGCTCGTCCCGGTGCCCGGTGACCTGCCCGCCGACATCCTGTCCAGCTGGGTCGACATCGTCGGCCCGTGGACCGGCAGCGTCGTGCTGACCACCGCCCGCGCCACCGCCGAGGAGCTCTCGCGTGCCCTGCTGCGCGAGCACGCTCCGGCTGTGCTCGACGGCGAGGACGTCGCGGATGCGTTCGGCGAGATCGCCAACGTGGTCGGCGGCAGCGTCAAGGCCGCGCTGCCCGGCCACTCGGCCCTGAGCCTGCCCCAGGTCGGCAACGCACCGCTGGTGCGCAACCCGGCCGACGTCTGCCGCATCGACGTCGTCTGGCGCGGCGAGCCGATCGCCATCTCCGTGCAGGGCGCCCTCCCGCCACTGCCTGTCCCCACCCCCACCCGCGAGAACGAGGTGTCCTTGTGAAGATCCTGATCGCCGACGACAGCCGCGTCATGCGGCAG
The DNA here is from genome assembly GCF_054050815.1 of Blastococcus sp. SYSU DS0552. NCBI lineage: Bacteria > Bacillati > Actinomycetota > Actinomycetes > Geodermatophilales > Geodermatophilaceae > Blastococcus > Blastococcus sp. SYSU DS0552. Next base: position 117,995 of record NZ_JBJHAB010000013.1, on the reverse strand, counting down.
ATCGTCATCCGCACGCTGCGCCAGGCCGGCTACGACGACCACGACATCGTCGAGGCCGAGGACGGCGCCGACGCGCTGGCCAAGGTCTCGGCGGAGAAGCCGGACCTGGTCCTGTCCGACTGGAACATGCCCAACATGACCGGTATCGAGTGCCTGCAGGCGCTGCGGGCCTCCGGCTCGGCGGTCCCCTTCGGCTTCGTCACCTCCGAGGGTTCCCCGGAGATGCGGGAGAAGGCCGCGAACGCCGGCGCGCTGTTCCTCATCGCCAAGCCGTTCAACGAGGACACCTTCAAGGAGCACCTGGACGGGGTGATCGCATGACCGCCCCCGCCGGCACCGTGCAGCTGCCCGCCGCCAAGGACATCCGCGACATGCTCACCGGCCTGGTCGGCCGGCCGGTCACCGTCTCCCCCGGGGCGCCGGTGACGCCGACGCCGGAGAAGCCGGTGGCGGTCGCCGTCTACGTCGACCCCCAGATGGGCGTGAACGCGCTCTGCCTCATGGACCTGGGTGCGGCCGCCTACACCGGCTCCGCCCTCGCCCTGCTGCCCCCCGGGGGCGCGCAGGACGCGGTCGAGGAGGACGGCGAGCTCACTGGCATGCAGGTCGAGGCGCTGCACGAGGTGGTGAACGTGCTCTCCGCGCTGTTCAACACCGCGGGCGCCCCGCACTCGAAGCTGCACAAGCTGTACGCCCCGGGCGAGGAGCTGCCCGGTGACCTCGCCGGGATGCTCTCCGCCTTCAACCGGGTGGACCTCGCCATCGACGTGCCCACCTACGGCAAGGGAGCGATCTCCTTCGTCGTGCCGTGAGGCGATGACATGGCGGTCCTCCGGACCGCACCGCGGTCAGGTGCCGTCCCCGGGCGGCGCTGAGCCGCTTCGTCATGGCATCCCGGACCCCTCCGGGGCCCACTCGCCGTGACGCACCGCGGCCGACGGTCGTGCACGGCGAGACCCCCGCCGCCTCCGGGCGACGGGGGTCTCGCCGTGTTGCACGTGGAACAGGTGGTCAGGTGAGAGCGGGCGCCCGGTTCTCGCTCTCGGTCGGCAGGCAGGCCCAGACGTGTTTGCACTCCTCGTCGACGTACCAGCCGTGCGCCACCGACAGGCGGGCCACGAGCTGCAGGCCCATGCCGCCCCGGGCCGGGTCGCGGTCGGCCGTGGGCGCGGGCATCGCCTCGGGCGCGCGATCGCTCACGTCGAGCAGCCAGCCGCCGCTGCCGGCCACCACGGTGGCCACCACGGGGTGCTCCCCGTGGCGCAGGGCGTTGGAGGCGAGCTCGTCGAAGGCGAGCACCAGCTGCTCGCTGCACTCGTCGTCGGCGGGCGGGTGCCCCACGTCCCGGAGCCGGGAGCGGAGGGCTGCCCGGGCCGCAGGGAGCTCGGCAAGGGCGCGGAGCCGCCAGCGCCACACCTCGCCGCGTCCGTCCGGTAACGGACGCACCGGCCACGCGAGTCGCCCCATGCCTCCCCCTCGACTCGGGTCCACGACCGTCTCGTGGTGCCCCGCCGGGGCGGCTGTCAACCCCTTCGGGCGCGGTGGCGGTGCGCTGTGTGCGGCATCACCCGCTCCCTCCCGGCAGGTGGGATCTCGTTCCCGGACCCCGCACGCCCTCGTGCGGCCGGGCCCGGTTCCCGGTGCGGTGTGGCGCGGCCTGCGGGTGCAGGGGCTCCGTCAGTCCGGGTGGCGCAGCAGGTACCGGCCGAAGTGGGGCACGGTGAAGGCGATCTGGCCCCGCTCGGCGGAGTAGACCAGCCCCTTCTTGATCAGCGAGTCGCGCGCGGGGGAGAGGGACGCCGGCTTGCGGCCGAGGGCGACCGCGACCTCGGAGGTGGCCACCGCGGTGCCGCCGGGGCCGCCCAGCTCTGCCATGGCGTGCATGTACTCGCGCTCGGCGGGGGTGGCGCGGTCGTAGCGCGAGCCGAAGAAGCCGACGGCCAGCTCGGCCTCGGCGACCGGCGCGGCCATCGCGACGTCGGCGGGGGTGATGGGGGAGGAGGCGGCGACGTCCCAGGTGACCTTGCCGTAGGCCTGCACGAAGTAGGGGTAGCCGTCGGCCGCCTCGTAGAGGGCGTCCAGCGCGGCGGGCTCGAAGGTGACGTCCTCCCGCTCGGCGGGCGCGAGCAGCGCGCGGTCGGCGGCCTCGCGCTCCAGCCGGTCGATCCGCAGGTAGCGGAACAGCCGCTCCGAGTAGCTCTTCGAGGCCGAGAGCACCGCCGGCAGGTGGGGGAGCCCGGCGCCGACGACGATCAGCGGCGCCCCCTGCTGGGAGAGCTCGTGGCAGGCCGCGCAGATGGCCGAGACGTCGTCGGCCTGGATGTCCTGCATCTCGTCGATGAACAGGGCGATGCCGCTGCCGATGTCGGCGGCCACCCCGGCGGCGTCGCTGAGCAGCTCCACCAGGTCGATCTCCATGTCGCCGGAGTCGGCCCGCCCGGTCGCCGCGGGGACGTCGATGCCCGGCTGCCAGCGGTCGCGCACCTTGGCCTCCGGCGTGTTCACCCGCTGCGCGAAGGCCTTGACCACCCCGAGCACCTCGGCGACCGACTCCTGGTCGCCGTGGCGGGGCCCCAGCTCCCGCAGCGCCATGTGCAGTGCCGAGGAGATGGGGCGGCGCAGCGACTGCTCGGGCCGCGCCTCGATCTTGCCGGTGCCCCAGCCGCGCGAGATCGCCGCGGAGCGAAGCTGGTTGAGCAGCACCGTCTTGCCCACGCCGCGCAACCCGGTGAGCACCAGCGACCGCTCCGGCCGGCCCCGGGCGATGCGCTCCAGGACGACGTCGAACGCGGAGAGCTCGCCGTCGCGGCCGGCCAGCTCGGGCGGGCGCTGGCCCGCGCCCGGGGCGTAGGGGTTCCGCACGGGGTCCATGCCGAGCACCGTATGGGCTTCTCTAGCGTCCGCCGTAGAGATTCGTAGAAGGCGCTCCCCGCGTGTCGCGTGGGACGGGTGGTGCACCGGGAAGACCGCGCGCCGTCGCGAGGTCTGTATCGGTTGGTCTAGCGCAGTCGCTAGACATGGTCATACGGCGCTCGCGAGAGGGCCCCGCCGGGCGCTCCCTGACGGTCGAGCCCTCTCTGCGGCTCTCTAGCTCCAGAGCTAGACGGCGCCAGATGCACGGAGATCCCACGATCGGCCGCGCGCCCCCGCTAGCGTGACCACGTGATCAAGTTCGCGCTCAAGGTGGTCATCCTCGGGGCGGTCTTCTACGCCCTGACCTACTTCGACGTGCTCCCGGGGCTGGAGGTCGTGCCGAACCCCGACGCGCCACTGGGCGAGTTCGGCACCTACCTGTGGATCGCCCTCATCTTCGGCGTGGTCAACGCCATCGTGGGGCCGATCCTGCGCCTGCTGTCGCTGCCCTTCGTGCTGCTCACGCTCGGGCTGTTCCTGCTGCTGATCAACGCCGCGCTGCTGGGGCTCACCGCCGCGATCACCGATCGCCTGACGGTCGACGGCTTCGGCACGGCCGTCATCGGTGGGCTGATCCTCGCCGTGGCCGGCTGGGTCGCGGATCAGCTGCTCGACCGCTGAGCAGCCTCGTGCCCGCACTGGTCCCGCGCCGCCGTGACGACGGTCTCAGTGGGCAGTAGCGTGGCCTGACATGGCCAGTGACACCGGCGTCGCCCCGGGGACCCCGGTGCGCGACCGGGACGGCGGGCCGGGGGGCGGCTCCCTCACCGAGCTCGCCGCCCTCGAGGCCGGCCGCGACGAGAAGAAGCTGCTCCTGCGCGAGGCGGCCCGCGCCGCCGTCGCCGAGGCCGGCCGCGGGTCGCCGGCGCTCCCTCCGGGCTGCACCGCCGACGACCTGCCGGCGTTCCTGCGCCGGTACTACTGGAGCGAACCGGCCGAGGAGGTCCTCGCCACCGATCCTGCCCAGCTGGCCGCGCTCGCCCTCGGGCACCTCTCCCTCGCCGAGGTCCGCCCGGTCGGCGCAGCCATCGTCGACGTGCAGGCCGTCCCGCGCGGGCAGGGCGCCGGCCGAACGGTGATCCGGCTCGTCACCGACGACATGCCGTACCTGGTCGACTCGGTCACCGCCGAGGTGGTCCGCCAGGGATTCCGGCTCGAGCACGTGGTCCACCCGTTGCTGGTCGTCCGCCGCGACATCCGCGGCCGGATCACCGCCCTGTGCGACAGCCTGGACACCGCTGCCTGCGGTGACGATGCCGTCGCCGAGTCGTGGATGGCCGTCGTGCTTGACGGCCCGCTGGACGGCGAGGCGGCCGGTGACCTGGTGACGGGCCTGCGCGCCGTCCTCGACGACGTGCGCGCCGTCCACGAGGACGGCGACCGGATGCGCGCCCGGATGGTCGCCCTCGCCGCCGAGCTCGACGAGCTGGGCCCGGTGAGCGGGGCCGGCCCGGAGGCTGCCGATGATCCCGCCGACGACCCCGCCGAGGCCGCAGCGCTGCTCCGCTGGCTCGCCGAGGGCAACTTCGTGCTCCTCGGCGCCCGCGACGTCGAGATCACCGCAGGAGTGGACGCCGTCGCCCGGCCGGTGCCCGGGACGGGCCTCGGAGTTCTCCGCAGCGACACCGACATGGCCCGCTCGGCGACCGCCCCGCCGGAGGCCCCGGGGCTCACCGGGCGCCACCGGCTCACGGTCACCAAGGCCGACACGCGCTCGACGGTGCACCGCCGGGCGTGGCTGGACCTGGTCGCCGTCACCCTGCCGCACAGCGATGGCGAGACCCGACGGCGCCGGTTCGTCGGGCTGTTCCCGTCCACCGCGTACGGCACGAGCGTGCTCGACGTCCCGCTCGTGCGCCGCCGCGTCGCCGAGGTGGTCCGCCGTTCCGGCGTCCCGGCCGACAGCCACACCGGCAAGCAGCTGCTCGACATCCTGGAGACCTACCCCCGCGACGAGCTGATGCAGGTGGGGGCCGACGAGGTCCTGCCGGTGGCGATGGCGGTCCTGCACCTGCAGGAGCGGCGCCAGACCCGCCTGTTCCTCCGGCAGGACCCGACCGGGCGGTTCTGGTCCGCGCTGGTCTACCTGCCGCGCGACCGGTACACCACCGAGGTCCGGCTCGCGATGCAGCGGCTGCTGCTCGAGCGGCTGGGCGGCTCCGGCATCGAGTTCACCGCCCGGTCCACCGAGTCGGTGCTCGCCCGGCTGCACTTCGTCGTCCGGTTGCCGGTGGGCAGGCAGCGCTCGGCGCCCCCGGTGGACGTGGACGTCGAGGGGCTGCAGGCCGAGTTGGCCGCGGTCGCGCGCAGCTGGACCGACGACCTGTCCGCTGCCCTCTCGGCGCGCTTCGGCGCGGACGCGGAGAGAGTGTTCTCCCGGGTCGCCGACGCCTTCCCCGCCGCCTACCAGGAGGACTTCCCCGCCGAGCGCGCCGTCGAGGACCTCGAGCGCCTGGACGGCCTCGCTCCCGGCGACCTGTCGCTGCGGCTGTGGACGCCGACCGGTGCGGCCCCGGGGGAACGCCGGCTGTCGGTGTACCGGGTCGGCGAGCGGCTGCTGCTCTCGCAGATGCTGCCCATGCTGCAGAACATGGGCGTCGACGTCGTCGACGAGCGGCCCTACGAGATCGACCGGATCGGGGCGCCACCCACCTGGATCTACGACTTCGGCGTCGCCGTCCCCCAGGTCGAGCTACCGCTGGTCCGCTCCCTGCCGGAGCGGTTCACCGAGGCCGTGGCCGCGGTGTGGCGCGGGGACGCCGAGGACGACGGCCTGGGCGCGCTGGTCATGCTCGCCGGGCTGAACTGGCGGCAGGTGACGGTGGTGCGGGCCTACGTGCAGTGGCTGCGCCAGGCCGGGCTGCCGTTCAGCCAGGCGTACGTCGAGCAGACCCTGGCCGCCCACCCCGGCGTGGTCGCCCGGCTGGTGGCGCTGTTCGAGACCCGCTTCTCGCCGGGCCGGGTGACCGGCCGCGACGCCCGGCAGGCCGATCTGGTCGAGGCGCTGCGCCGCTCGATCGGCGAGGTCGCCTCGCTCGACGCCGACCGGGTGCTGAGCTCCCTGCTGGCCGCGGTGACCGCCACCCAGCGGACGACGTACTACGCCACGTCGTCGACCCAGCCCACCCCCCTGGCTCTCAAGCTCGACCCGGCGGAGGTGCCCGATCTCCCCGAGCCCCGGCCCGCGCACGAGGTCTGGGTGAGCTCACCCCGCGTGATGGGCGTGCACCTGCGGTTCGGCAAGGTCGCCCGTGGCGGGCTGCGCTGGTCCGATCGCCGGGAGGACCTGCGCACCGAGGTGCTGGGGCTGGTGAAGGCGCAGATGGTGAAGAACACCGTCATCGTGCCCACCGGCGCGAAGGGTGGCTTCGTCGTCAAGCGCCCGCCGGGGGAGGGGGCCTCCCGCGAGGAGGTGCTCGCCGAGGGGCAGGCCTGCTACCGGCTGTTCATCGGCGCGCTGCTGTCCCTCACCGACAACCTGGTCGAGGGCCGGGTCGTCCCGCCGCCGAAGGTGGTCCGCCACGACGGCGACGACAGCTACCTGGTCGTCGCCGCGGACAAGGGGACGGCGACCTTCTCCGACCTGGCCAACGAGGTGGCGCTGGAGCGCGGCTACTGGCTGGGCGACGCCTTCGCCTCGGGCGGCTCGGTCGGCTACGACCACAAGGCCATGGGCATCACCGCCCGCGGGGCCTGGGAGTCGGTCACCCGCTACTTCCGCGAGCTCCACCTCGACGTCCAGCGCGACGACTTCACCGTCGTCGGCATCGGCGACATGTCCGGGGACGTGTTCGGCAACGGCATGCTGCTCTCCGAGCACATCCGGCTGGTGGCGGCGTTCGACCACCGGCACGTGTTCGTCGACCCCACGCCCGACGCCGCGACGTCGTTCGCCGAGCGCCGGCGGCTGTTCGCGCTGCCCCGGTCGTCGTGGGCGGACTACGACACCTCGCTGATCAGCGAGGGCGGTGGCGTCTGGCCGCGCACGGCCAAGACCGTGCCGGTGTCCGAGCAGATGCGGGTCGCCCTCGGGCTGCCCGGGAACGTGACGGCGCTGAGCCCCGTCGAGCTGATCCGCGCGGTGCTGCTCGCGCCGGTGGACCTGCTGTTCAACGGCGGGATCGGCACGTACGTGAAGGCCGCGACCGAGAGCCACCTCGAGGTGGGGGACAAGGCCAACGACGCGGTGCGCGTGGACGGCGGGCAGCTGCGGGTGCGGGTGGTGGGGGAGGGCGGCAACCTCGGCCTCACCCAGCGGGGCCGGGTCGAGTACGCGCTGGCCGGTGGCCGGGTGAACACCGATGCCATCGACAACTCGGCCGGCGTCGACACCTCCGACCACGAGGTGAACATCAAGATCGCGCTGAACCGGGTGGTCGACGAGGGGCGGATCGACGCCGAGGGCCGGGCGGCGCTGCTCGGCGAGATGGCCGACGACGTCGCCGCCGCCGTCCTCACCGACAACCACGCGCAGAACGCGACCCTCGCCGGGGAGGCCGCGGCGGCGCGCAGCCTGCTGGACTCCCACGAGCGGTTCATCCGGTCGCTGGAGCGGTCGGGGCGGCTCAACCGCTCGGTGGAGGCGCTGCCCGACGCCCGCGGTCTGGCCGAGCGCCGTCGCGACGGGCAGGGGCTGACCAGCCCGGAGCTGTCGGTGCTGCTGGCCTACGCCAAGCTGCAGACCGGTGACGCCGTACTGGCCTCCCCGCTGCCGGACGACCCGGCCCTGGAGGAGCTGCTGATCGGCTACTTCCCCGCCCCGCTGCGCAACCGGTTCCCCGCCGCGGTCACCAGCCACCCGCTCCGCCGCGAGATCATCGCCACCGCGCTGACCAACCGGGCGGTCAACATCGCCGGCGTCACCGGCCTGTTCCGGCTGGGGGAGGAGACCGGCGTGCCGCTGCCGGCGGTCGTCCGGGCGCATGCGGTGGCGCGGGCGGTGTTCGGCATCGATGGCCTGTGGGACGCCGTCCGCCCCCTCGACAACCAGGTCTCCGCCGCCACCCAGGTCGAGGTGCGCACCGAGGCCACCCGGCTGGCCGAGCGGGCGACCCGCTGGCTGCTCCGCCAGCCCGACCTCACCGCGGAGACCGCGGCTCCCCTGGCGGAGGTCACCGCCCGGTTCGGCCCCGCGGTGGCGCAGGTGGCCGGCGGGCTGCCCGGTTGGCTGCTGGGCAGGGAGGCGGAGGCGTACGCGTCCCGGGCCGCCCGGCTGCAGGAGGCCGGCCTGCCCGCGGAGCTCGCGGCCCGCGTCGCGGCCGCACCGCTGATGCCCGCCGCGCTCGACCTCGCGGTGGTCGCCGAGCGCACCGGGGCACCCGTGGCCCTGGTCGGCCGGGTCATGCAGCGACTGGCCGAGCGGCTCGGCCTGGTCGCCCTGCGCGAGCAGGTGACCGCCCTGCCCCGCGACCGCCGCTGGCCCGCGATGGCCCGGGCCTCGCTGCGCGACGACCTCGCCATGGAGCAGTCCTCGCTGACCGAGGACGTGCTGAGCCTGCGCACCGCGGACACCGACGACGCCGACGAGCTGGTGTCGAGGTGGGAGGAGGGCTGGGCCACCGCGCAGCACCGCGCGGCCGCCCAGCTGGCCGACATCACCGCCGGGGAGCGGCAGGAGCTCGCGGAGCTGCTGGTCGCCGTCCGCACGCTGCGCGGGCTGCGCCGACGCCGCCAGGCCCGGCGCCTGCCGCGCCCCGAGGAGAAGTAGCCGCCGCCGAATGACTCCGCGCCCTGGCGGGCAGGGTCGGGGCGTCCGCCGTCCCGACCTGAGGAGCCGCTGTGCCGCTGCGCCCGCTCGACCGCACCGACGGGTACCTGCCCATCGAGGACCACGGCCTGATCGGTGACGGCCTCACCTGCGCGCTGGTGGCCCGTGACGGCAGCATCCCCTGGCTGTGCCTGCCGAACTTCGACAGCCGGCCCTTCCTGGCCGGCATCCTCGACGCCGAGCGCGGCGGCAGCTTCGGCATCGCTCCGGCGGGGCTGCGGGAGTCGGCCCAGCGCTACCTGCCCGACACGGGGATCCTGGTGACCGAACTGCAGGGCGCCGACGGGCGGCTGGAGCTCACCGACTGCATGACCCTGCGCTCGGGGTCCGACCTGGGCGAGCAGGTGCCGCCGGGGCGCGGGGAACTGCTGCGCCTGGCCCGGGCGCTCGGGGGGCGGGTGACGGTCGAGGTCCGCCTCACCCCGCTCGACGGCGTCCAGGTGCGGCGCGAGCTCGGCGCGTGGCGCATCCTCTGGCCGGCCCACCCGGAGCTCGAGCTCTCCCTGTGGTGCTCGCACGAGCTGTCCGTCGACCGGACCGGCGCCCTGAGCGCCCGCGTGGAGCTCGACGACGGGGAGCTGCTCACCTGCACGCTGCACTGGTCGGGGCAGACGCACACCCGGTCGCGCACCGCGCCTCAGCGGCTGGTCGACCAGACCGCCGCCGCCTGGCGGGACTGGGCCGGGCGCATCCAGTACGACGGCCCGCAGCGGGAGCTCGTGCGCCGCTCCGCGCTCACGCTGAAGCTGCTCGACCACGCCTCCACCGGCGCGATCATGGCCGCGGCGACCTCCTCGCTGCCGGAGGCGATCGGCGGCGTGCGCAACTGGGACTACCGCTACACCTGGGTGCGCGACGCCGCCTTCACCACCTACGCCCTGCGCCGGATCAGGATGCACGAGGAGGCCGACTCGTTCCTGGCCTGGACGCTGCGCAACATCGAGCGCGACGACCGGGCGAGCATCGTCTACACCCTCGACGGCCGGCGCCCCGGCCTGGAGTGGCAGGACCTCACGCTCTCGGGGTACCGGGGATCGGGGCCGGTCCGGTGGGGCAACGGGGCGGCGCGGCAGGTGCAGCACGACGTCTACGGCGAACTGCTCGACGTCGCCTACCAGTGGGCGCGCGCCGGCGGCGAGGTGTCCCCGCCGCTCTGGCGCGCCCTGTGCGAGCTGACCGGCCAGGCGATCGCCAACTGGCGGACGCCGGACAACGGCATCTGGGAGATCCGCGCCGCGGGCCGGCCCTTCACCTACTCCGTCGCCCTGTGCCACGTCGCCGTCGACCGGGCGTTGCGCATCGCGGACCTCTGCGGGCTGCCGCACCCCCGGCGGGAGTGGCAGCGGGAGGCCGACCTGATCCGGGCGACGCTGCTCGAGCAGGCCTGGGACGACGAGCGGGGGACCTTCACCGAGCACCTGGCGCCGCCGGGGGAGGCGCAGCGGGGCGGGCTGGACGGCTCGCTGCTCACCCTGCCGCTGCGCCGGGTCGTCGCCGCGGACGACCCGCGCATGGTGGCCACCACCGAGGCGGTCCGCCGGCACCTCGACGCCGGCGACGGGCTGCTCTACCGGTACCTGCACGACGAGTCGCCCGACGGGTTGCCCGGGGGTGAGGGCGCCTTCCTGCTCTGCAGCTTCTGGCTGGTCGACAACCTGGCCGGTCAGGGCCGGCTCGACGAGGCGCACTCGCTGTACGACTCGCTGTGCGGGCGGGCCAACGAGGTCGGTCTGCTGGCCGAGGAGGTCGACCCCTCGACGGGTGCCTTCCTCGGCAACTTCCCGCAGGCGTTCAGCCACGTCGGGGTGATCACGAGCGGGTGGAACCTGGCTCGTGCCGAGTCGGCGCGGGCGGGGGAGGAGCGGGCATGAAGCGGTCGTTCGTCGTCCTCGGTGGGAGCGGTGACCTCACCGGCCGGTTGCTGCTGCCCGGGCTGGCCGAGCTCGTCGAGGCGGGAGTGCTCGACGAGGAGGTCGACGTCCTCGCGGTGAGCCGGGAGGAGTGGAGCGACGAGGACTACCGGGGGTGGGCGCGCCGCCGGCTGGACGCCCACGCCGCCCACGTCCCCGAGGGCACCCGGGACCGGGTCGTCGGTCGTCTCCGCCACGTCCGCGGGGACGTCACCGTGGGCGAGGACCTGCGCCGGGCGCTCGACCGGGTCGAGCACGTGCCGGTGGTCTACCTGGCGCTGCCGAACACCGTCTTCCGGCCGACCCTGGAAGCGCTGGTGGAGGTGGGGCTGCCTGACGGGGCGATCGTCGCCGTGGAGAAGCCGTTCGGCCGGGACGGGGCCGACGCGCGCGAGCTCAACCGCCTCCTCCACCAGCTGGCGCCGGAGGACGCCGTCTTCCGCATCGACCACTTCCTCGCCAAGCAGACGGTGCTCAACGTCCTGGGGCTGCGGTTCGCCAACCGGTTGTTCGAACCGGTGTGGAACGCCGCGCACATCGAGCGTGTGGACATCGTCTTCGACGAGACGCTGGGGCTGGAGGGCCGGGCCGGCTACTACGACACCGCCGGCGCCCTGCGCGACATGCTGCAGAACCACCTGCTGCAGCTGCTGGCCCTGGTGGCGATGGAGCCACCGCTGACCGTCGACGCGGCGGGGCTCGCGGCCCGCAAGGGCGACGTGCTGCGCGCCGTCCGGCCGCCGGAGGACGTGCGCCGGGACACCGTGCGCGCCCGGTACACCGCCGGCACCGTCGGCGAGCGGGCGCTGCCCGACTACGCCGTCGAGGAGGGCGTGGACCCGGACCGGGGGACCGAGACCTACGCCGAGTTCACCGTGACCATCGACAACTGGCGGTGGTCGGGCGTCCCGTTCCGCCTGCGGAGCGGGAAGGCACTGGGCGCCCAGCGGCGGGAGATCGTGATCCGCTTCCGGCCGGTCCCGCACCTCGCCTTCACCGACGAGGATCCCGAGCCCGACGTCCTGCGCATGCAGCTGGACCCCGACGGCATCGCGCTGGAGGTCAACCTCAACGGCGCCGGCGACCCGTTCGACCTCGAGCGGCGGACCCTGGACATCGCCCTGCCCCCGGCCGGGCTGTCGGCCTACGGGTTGCTGCTCCGGGAGATGCTGGCGGGCGACGCCGCGCTGTCGATCAGCGACGTCGAGGCCGAGGAGTCGTGGCGGATCGTGGAGCCGGTCCTCGCCGCGTGGGCGGCCGGCGAGGCGCCGTTGCTGGAGTACCCCGCCGGCTCCGACGGCCCCACCCCCGCCTGACGTGCGAGATCTGCACACTCGCCCCCATCAGGGACCTGATGCGGGCGAGTGTGCAGATCTCGCCCCGTCTAAGGAGATCTAGCTGAAGCGCTAGAACCAAGTAGACGAGCTCAGAGGGCTGGCCGGCGCTCGCCGAACCGGGTCGCCTGCTCGAAGGCGTGCCCCACCTCGAGCACCCGCCGGTCGGCCCGGGCCGGGCCGATCACCTGCAGGCCGACCGGCAGCCCGTCCGCGGTGAAGCCGCCGGGCACCGACAGCGCCGGGCAGCCGGTGGCCGAGATGACCGTGCAGGAGCGCATCCACTCCAGGTAGTTGTCCTGGTGGACGCCGGCGATCTCGGTCGGGTACTCGATCTCCACCGGGAAGGGCAGCACCTGCGTCGTCGGGGCGAGCAGCACGTCGTACCGCTCGAAGAACGCGACCATCCGCTCGTGCAGCTTCGTGTGCAGCTGCTCCGCGCGGGCCAGGTCGGCGCCGGTGAGCTCCGCGCCCCGCGCCGCGTTCCAGCGGATCGACTCCTTGACCTGGTCCGGGTGGCGGCGGATCAGCTCGCCGAACGACGCGTCGAACAGCCACGCCCGCAGCGTGCCGAACACCTCGTCGGCGCCGGAGAGGTCGGGGCAGGCCTCCTCCACCGTCGCTCCCAGCGACTCGAACACCGCGATCGACGGCGCGAGCCCGGCGGTGATCGCGGGGTCGACGGTCACCTGCCCGCCGAGGTCGGGCGCCCAGGCCACCCGCAGCCCGTCCAGCCGCTCGGGCAGGGGTGCGGCGAACCCGGCGCCGGGCTCCTCCAGCGCGATCGGCACCCGGGGGTCCGGCCCGGCCAGCACCGACAACTGCAGGGCGACGTCGGCCACGGTCCGCCCCATGGGCCCCTGCACCGAGAGGGTCGACCAGCCCATCGGCGCCGGCCAGGTGGGCACGCGGCCGGGGGTGGGCCGCAGCCCGACGACGTTGCAGAACGCGGCCGGGTTGCGCAGCGAGCCGCCCATGTCGCTGCCCTCGGCCAGGGGCACCAGCCCGGCCGCCAGCGCCGCCGCGGCCCCGCCGCTGGAGCCGCCGGCGGAGAGCCCGTGCCGGTAGGGGTTGTGGGTGGCGCCGAACACCGGGTTGAAGGTGTGCGAGCCCGCCGCGAACTCCGGCACGTTGGTCTTGCCCACGCGGATCGCCCCGGCGCCCACCAGGCGGGCCACCACCAGCTCGTCGGCGTCCGGCACGGTGTCGGCGTGCACCGGAGAGCCCCAGGTCGTGCGCATGCCCCCGGTGGCGTGGGTGTCCTTGTGCGCGACCGGGAGCCCGTGCAGCGGGCCGAGCGGCTCGCCGGCGGCCTGCGCGGCGTCGGCGGCGTCGGCGGCGGCCCGGGCGGCCTCGGCGTCCAGCGTCACGATCGCATTGACCCGCGGGTTCACCCGCTCGATGCGCCGCAGGTGCGCCTCGAGCAGCTCCCGGGCGGACACCTCCCGGCGGCGCACGAGTGCGGCCAGCTCGGTGGCGGGGCGGGTGCAGAGCTCGTCGTCGGCGGTCACCCCGGCAGCCTGCCAGAAGCCCGCGTGCGTGCGGGTGCGGGCTCCGGGGAACGATGACCGGTGATGACCGACGAACGCACCACTGCCGACGACGCGGGCTCCGCGGACACCACGAACGAGGGCACCACCTTCGAGGGCACCACCTTCGAGGACCTGGGCCTGCGCCCCGAACTGCTGAAGGCGCTCGGTGCCCTCGGCTACGAGGAGCCGACCCCCATCCAGCGCGAGGCCGTCCCGCCGCTGGCGGAGGGCCGGGACCTGCTGGGCCAGGCGGCCACGGGTACCGGCAAGACCGCCGCCTTCTCGCTGCCCGTGCTCCAGCGGATGCCGGCCCACCGCACCGACCGGGACCCGGTCGCGCTGGTGCTGCTGCCCACGCGGGAGCTCGCCGTCCAGGTGTCGGAGGCGCTGCACCGCTACGGCCGTGACCTGGGCGCCCGCGTGCTGCCCGTCTACGGCGGGGCACCGATCGTGCGGCAGCTGCGCTCGCTGGAGTCGGGCGTCGACGTCGTCGTCGCGACCCCCGGCCGCGCCCTCGACCTGCTCAACCGCGGCGCGCTGCACCTCGGCGAGATCGCGACCGTCGTGCTGGACGAGGCCGACGAGATGCTCGACATGGGCTTCGCCGAGGACCTCGAGGCGATCCTCGACGCCACCCCGGAGGAGCGGCAGACGGTGCTCTTCTCGGCCACGATGCCCCGCCGCCTGGATGCGCTCGCGCGCCGCCACCTCACCGACCCGGTGCGGATCACCATCGCCCGGGAGCGGGCGGCGCCCGGTACGGCGCCCCGCATCCGGCAGACCGCCTACGTCGTCCCCCGCGGTGCCAAGCCGGCCGCGCTGGGCCGGATCCTGGACGTCGAGGCGCCGACGGCGGCGATCGTCTTCTGCCGCACCCGCGAGGAGGTCGACTCCCTCACCGAGACCCTGAACGGCCGCGGGTACCGGGCCGAGGCCCTGCACGGCGGGATGAGCCAGGAGCAGCGCGACCGGGTGATGGGCCGGCTGCGCGGGGGGACCGCGGAGCTGCTGGTGGCCACCGACGTCGCGGCGCGCGGGCTGGACGTCGAGCAGCTCACCCACGTCGTCAACTACGACGTCCCGTCGGCGCCGGAGTCCTACGTGCACCGGATCGGCCGGGTCGGCCGGGCCGGCCGCGAGGGGGTGGCGATCACGCTCGCCGAGCCCCGGGAGCACCGGATGCTCAAGACCATCGAGCGGGTCGCGGGCGCGCCGATCGCCGTCGAGAAGGTGCCCACGGTCGCCGACCTGCGGGCCCGCCGGCTCGACCTCACCCGGGGCGCGCTGCGGGAGAGCCTGCTCACCGACGACCTGGACCGCTTCCGGGTGGTCGTCGAGACCCTCACCGACGAGTTCGACCTCATGGAGGTGGCGCTCGCGGCGGTGAAGCTCGCGCACGAGGCGGCCGGGCCGGTGGACGACGACGAGGAGATCCCCCAGGTCTCCTTCCGCCCGGAGCGGGACGGCGGGCGCGCGGGGGGCGGCCGGGACGGCGGGCGCCGGGACGAGCGCGGCGGCCGTCCGGCCGGGCGCTCCGGCGGCGCTCCGGGCGCGCGCCTGTTCGTGGGGGTGGGCCGGGACGCCGGCATCCGGCCGGGCGACCTGGTCGGCGCCATCACCGGGGAGACCGGGCTGACCGGGCGCGACGTCGGGTCGATCGAGATCCACCAGCGGTTCGCCCTGGTGGAGGTGCCCGAGTCCGCGGCCGACGAGGTCGTGCAGGCGCTGCGCGCCACGATGATCAAGGGGCGCAAGGCGCAGGTGCGGCGCGACCGCGGCCGCTGACCCACCGGCGGGCTAGGCCCCGGCCGGATCCTGGGGCACGGTGGGCGGCACCCGGACCGGTCCGGCCTCGGCCGGCCGGGGGCGGTCCTGGGGGTGCAGCCGGACCGCGACCAGCGCGACGTCGTCCTCGGGCCGGCCGTGCACCAGCCGGTCGAGCAGTTCGTCCAGCAGGTGCTGCAGCGGCAGGTCGGCCAGCTCGACCACCGCCTCGCGCAGCCGCTGGATCCCCTCGTCGAGGTCGGAGTCGCGGCGCTCGACGAGCCCGTCGGTGTAGAGCAGGACCGTCGAGCCGCGCTCGAGCGTGGCCACCGTCTCCCGCCGCTGGGTGCTGGGGTCGACGCCGAGCAGCAGGTCGCCGGTCCACTCGCCGAGCTCCGCCACCTTGCCGTCCGGGGTGAGGACCAGCGGCGGCAGGTGCCCGGCGTTCGCCCAGCGCATCCTGGTGACGCCCTGGCCCAGCTCCTCGGGGGTCTGCTCGAACCGGGCCACGGCCGCGGTGGCCAGCGTCGGGATCTGCAGCGTCGTCATCGAGGCGTCGAGCCCGCGCAGCACCTCGCCGGGGCCGGCGTCGCTGTAGGTGGCGACCCCGCGCAGCAGCCCGCGCAGCTGCCCCATGGCGGCCGCGGCCTCGGTGTCGTGCCCGACGACGTCGCCGATGACCAGCATCGTCGAACCACCTGGCTGCAGAAAGGCGTCGTACCAGTCGCCGCCGACCCGGGCGGCCTCCGCGGCGGGGAGGTAGCGCACCGCGATCTCGGCGTGGTCGGGCTCGGGGGGCTCGGTGAGCAGGCTGCGCTGCAGCCCCTCGGCGAGTTGCTGCTGGGCGGTGTACAGCCGGCCGTTGTCCAGGGCCAGGCCGGCGCGGTCGGCGGCCTCCTGGGCGGTGGCCAGGTTCTCCGCCTGGGTCGGGGTCGCACGGGTGTAGTAGACGGTGAGCAGGCCCAGCGTGCGGTTGCGCCCGCGCATGGGCAGGACGACGGCCTCGCGGGGGCCGAGCCGGGCCAGCAGGTCCCTGGCCTCGCCCGGGGCCATGAGCTCCAGCACCGCGGCGCCGTCGCTGCGCTGCTGCTCCCCGGTGCGCAGCGCGACGGCGGCCGGCGAGTCCGGCGGCATCGAGTCCATCCGCACGCTCCGGTACCGCTCCAGCACCGGGCACATCGCGGGGTCGGCGTGCCAGCCGCCGACGTCCCGCGGGCGGCCGTCCTCGTCCACGATCGTGACGATGCAGAAGTCGGCGAGCGCCGGCACGACCAGCTGGGGCAGGTGTGCCATCGCTGCCTGCTGGTCCAGGGCGCCGGCCAGGTCGGCGCTGACGCGTGCCAGCAGCGCCAGCCGCTGGGCCGACCGCTCCGCCTGCTCCTGCATCCGGCGGCGCTCGGTGACCTCGAGGAAGTACACCGACAGCCCGTCGGGGCTCGGCCAGGCGCGCAGCTCGTACCAGCCGTCCAGCGGGGCCGGGTAGTAGGCGTCGAACGACACCGGCTCGCCGGTGCGGACCGCCTGGTTGAAGCTGTCCTCGAAGACGCTGTTGAGCGCGTCCGGGAAGGCCTCCCACAGCACTCGGCCGAGCAGCTCGTCGCGGGTCACCTGCAGCAGCCGCTCGGCCTCGGCGTTCACGTGGGTGAACCGCCAGTCGCGGTCGAGGCTGTAGAAGCCGGCGGGCATCGCCTCGAGCACCCGGGTGACCAGGGTGGCCGCCTCCCGCTCGCCGGTGATGTCGAAGGCGGCGCCGAGCAGGCGGACGGCGGAGCCGTGGCGGTCGGGCAGCGCCCGGCCGCGGGCGTGCACCCACCGGGTCTCGCCGTCGGGTCGGACCACGCGGTAGGTCGCGTCGAAGTCGCCGCACTCGTCGATGGCGTTCTGCAGTGCCTCCCCGACCGGCTCCAGGTCGTCCGGGTGCAGCCGCGCGTTGAACGCCTCGATCGTCTGGTCGAAGCCCTCGGCGTCGTAGCCGAACAGCGTGATCAGCTGCTCGTCCCAGATCAGCTGCCCGGTCGCCAGGTCCCAGTCGAACGTGCCGACCTCGCCGGCCTCGGTCGCCAGCTCCCAGCGCACCCGGTCGTTCTCGGACCGCCGCAGCAGCGCCGAGAGCTCGAGCTCGGTCATCACCGAGCCGGCCAGCTCGCGGAGCGTGTCGATCTCCGACGCGGCCCACGGCCGCGGCTCGGGGTCGAAGACGCAGAGCGCGCCGACGACGGCACCCGAGGCGTCGGTGAGCGCGATGCCCAGGTAGGAACCGACGGCGCCGGCCCGGACGGGCGGGAGGTCGCGGACGCGCTCGTCCGACCGGGCGTCGGGAACGACGAGCGCCTCCCCCGCGGGCAGCGCGGCGGTCACCGTGCAGAGGGATTCCTCGAGCGGTCCGGTGGTGCCCACGGCGGCGGCGCCGGTGCCGGCGGCGACGTGCTGGATGTCCACCAGCAGAGAGACCTGGCTCCCGCTGGTGCCCAGGAGCCGGGCGGCGAGCGCCGCGAGGCGGTCCAGGCCGGTGAGGTCCCCGTACGGGAGGACGGCGCGGGCAGCCGCCACCCGGGCGGGATCCTGCCGCAGCTGGGCCGCCGACCAGGCGCCGAGGGTCGCTGCCGCGCCGACCGTGCGGTCCGATCCGTCCACCGAAGCCCTTCTGCCCCGGCGGTCGCCGGATCCGTGACACCGGGCGCCGCACTGTTCGGGCGCACCGGATCACCGCAGTTATGCCACGACTAGCCGGTTGCGTGCAACCAACTGCTCGGTATGGGCGGGAGAGATGGGCCTCACCGGGCGGGCACGACCAGGGTCAACGCCGCGCCGCCGTCATGTTCCACGTGCAACCCCGCCCGCCTCAGCAGTCCCCCGAGCCGCACGACGTCGTCCGGCTCGGCCGTCGTGCTGGCGAGCAACCGGGCCACCCGGCCCTTGTGCGCCTTGTTGAAGTGGCTCACCACCGCGCGGGTGCCGTCGGGCCGTTCGCTCAGCACGGTGACCGTGACCGCGCCGGGCGCGGGGGCCAGCGCCGCGTAGGAACCGCTGCGCAGATCGACGACGAGCCCCTCGACGCCGTCGAGCACCGGCCCGAGCGCCGGCCGCCACAGGGCGCGCAGGGTGGGCCGACCGGGCAGCGCGGAGCCCGCCGACAGGCGGTAGGCCGGGATCCGGTCCCCGCCGGCGACCAGGCCGAACAGCGCCGACCCCACCGCCAGCCGGCGGTCGGCGCGTGCCCGTTGCGCCCGGGAGAGGGAGCCGATGTCCAGGGCGTCGTAGAGGACGCCCGTGTAGCGCTGCAGGGCCGGGAGCGTGCCGGCGGAGAAGAGGGCCGCGTTGCGGGCGATCTCCTCGTCCTGCTTCGGGGAGAGCCCGAGCGCCGCCCGGGAGGCCGGGACGTCGCCGGCGAGCTCCACCAGCGCCTCGGTGAGCTGGGTCCGCACCGGGGTGAGCTGCGGCGCGGTGAGCGCGGCGAGGTCGAGCGGAGGGCCGTCACCGCCGGGGGCCTTGGTCTCCGACGGGGGCAGCAGGACGAGCACGAGGCGCCAGCCTAAGCGCCCGTCAGCTCAGGTCGACCACCACCGGGGCGTGGTCGCTCGCGCCCTTCCCCTTGCGCTCCTCGCGGTCGATGAACGCCCCACCGACCCGCGCGGCCAGCGCCGGGGATCCCAGGACGAAGTCGATGCGCATGCCCTCGCGGCGGGGGAAGCGCAGCTGCGTGTAGTCCCAGTAGGTGTAGACGCCCGGGCCGGGGGCGTGGGGGCGGACCACGTCGGCGTACCCGGCGTCGACCACCGCCTGGAAGGCCGCCCGCTCCGGGGCGGAGACGTGCGTCGACTGGCTGAACACCGACATGTCCCAGACGTCGTCGTCCTGCGGGGCGATGTTCCAGTCGCCGACGAGGGCGACCTGTGCGGCGGGGTCCTCGGCCAGCCAGCCCGCCGCCGTGTCCCGCAGGGCGGCCAGCCACTCCAGCTTGTAGGTGTAGTGCGGGTCGGCCAGCGTGCGCCCGTTGGGCACGTAGAGGCTCCACACCCGGACGCCGGCGCAGGTGGCGGCCAGCGCCCGCGCCTCGCAGGTGGTCTCCTCGCCCCAGCACGGCTGACCGGGGAAGCCGACGGTGACGTCCTCCAGTCCCACGCGGGACAGGATCGACACCCCGTTCCACTGCGAGTGGCCGACGTGCGCGACCTCGTAGCCGAGCGCCGTGAACCGGTCCAGCGGGAACTGGTCGTCCCGGCACTTGGTCTCCTGCATGGCCAGGACGTCGACGTCGTGCCGCTCCAGGAAGGCCGCGACGCGGTCGGCGCGGGTGCGGATCGAGTTCACGTTCCAGGTGGCCAGGCGCACGACCCGGAGCTTACGGAGAGCCACCGACGGAGCGGCCCGGCCGCCCCGGGTGCCGGTGTCGCCGGATCGGGCGGACCTGCCCGGAGAGCCGGCCGCGGGCGTACCGACCTGGCCGAACGGTGGGAGCATGGCCGCGTGAGCTGGGCTGGCGCGGAGGGCGTGGGATGACCGTCGGGACGACACCTCCCGCCCCGCAGCGTGGAGCGCGGGCGTCGGGGGCCGTTCCGCGGCGCGGGTTCGGCGCCGCCCTCGGCTGGACCGTCCTCGGCGCGCTGGTGCCCGGCGTCGCGCTGCTCGCCGCCGGCCGCCGACGGCTCGGCGCGGTCGTCCTCACCGTCTTTCTCCTCCTGGCCGCCGCCGCCGGGTGGCTGGCCACCGGGGGACAGCGGTTCGCCGCCCGCACCCTCGTCGACACCGACGTCCTGCTCTGGACCACCATCGGCATCGGCGTGCTGGCCGCGCTGTGGATCGCCGTCGTCGTGGCCGGCTACCGGATGCTCGTGCCGGCCGGCACGTCGCGCGGGCGGCGCGTCGCCGGCGGGCTGGTCGTGGCGGTGCTCGTCGTGGCGATCGTCGTCCCGGCCGTCTTCGTGGGGCGCCTGGCGACGACGTCGCGGGACCTCATCGCCGGTGTGTTCGACGACGACCGGAGGTCGGCCACCGTCGACGAGGAGCCGGACGACGGCACCGCCGAGCTCTTCGGCGGGCGCGAGCGGGTGAACGTGCTGCTGCTGGGGGGCGACGGCGGGGAGGGGCGTGAGGGCGTCCGCACCGACACGGTCATCGTGGCCAGCACCGACACCGCCACCGGCGAGACCCTCCTGTTCAGCCTGCCCCGCAACCTCCAGGACCTGCCGTTCCCCGAGGACAGCCCGCTGGCCGAGCTCTACCCCGAGGGCTTCGACGCCGGCAGCGAGAGTGAGAGCCTCCTCAACGCCGTCTACCGCAACGGCCCGGCTTGGTACCCCGACGCCCTAGGCCCCACCGACGACCCGGGCGCCGACTTCCTGAAGCTGGGCGTCGGGGAGGCCCTCGGCCTGCGGATCGACTACTTCGTGCTGGTCAACCTCGAGGGGTTCAGCCGGCTGGTCGACGCGCTCGGTGGGATCACGGTCAACGTGAACTACTACGTGCCCATCAACGGCGACCCGGGCACCGGCGAGCTGCCCGACGACTACATCGAGCCAGGGCCGGACCGCCGCATGGACGGGTACACCGCGCTGCAGTTCGCCCGGGGCCGGTTCGGGTTGAGCGACTACGACCGCATGGCGCGGCAGCGCTGCACCATCTCCGCGATCGTCGACGCCGCCGACCCGGTGACGCTCCTGCAGCGCTACCAGCAGCTGGCCGCGACCACCGAGGACATCGTCAGCACCGACATCCCGCGCTCGCGGCTCGACGACTTCGTCGACCTGGCCTTCCTCGTGAAGGACGCCGAGATCCGCAGCGTCGTGTTCGACCCCTCGGTGATCGATCCCGCGTATCCGGACTACGACCGGATCCGGCAGCTCGTGCAGGAGGCGATCGACCCGCCGCCGGCGCCTGCGCCTGCGCCGCCGGGGGACGGGGCGCCGGGGGACGGGGCGCCGGAGGCGGAAGCCCCTGGACCGCCGGAGGCCCCCGAGCCGGAGGACGGCCCGGTCACCGACGTCGCCGACGCCTGCGCCTACGACCCGGCCCGTGCGGCCGAGGCGCGCGCGGAGGGCGAGCCGCCGACCAAGTGAGCACCCGGGCGGGTGCCGGACGGCCCAGGGCGGTGCCGCTCAGCCCAGGGCGATGTCCCGCCGGCGGAAGCCGGTGAAACCGGCCGCCAGGAGGACGCCGGCGACACCGGCCAGCCCGACGAGTGGCGCGAGTCGCCACTCCTCGAGCGGCAGCGTCGGGATCCAGGCGATCGGCGACAGGTCGCTCACCCAGCCCGACCAGTCGAACGACTCGGCGAACATGGTGATCACGAGGAAGAGCCCGACCGCGGCCCACGCCACGGCCGCGGCCAGGCGGGGCAGCAGCCCGAAGAGCGCGACGGCGACGCCGGCGACGACCCAGATGGCCGGGACGTAGGAGACCGCAGCGCCCACCATCCGGCCGAGCGCCGCCGCGTCCCCCGTCTGCGCCACCCGCACCAGCCCGGTGGTCACCCCCGCGGCGGTCATCGCCAGCGCCGAGCCCAGCAGCGCGACCAGCACGTGGCTGCCCAGCCAGGCCGGGCGGCTGGTCGCCGTGGCGAGCAGCACCTCGGCCCGGTCGTCCGACTCCTCGGTGCGGGCCCGGAGGACCGCCGACACCGCGTAGGCCGAGGCCAGCAGTGCCGTGACGGCGAACGTCGTGCCGAGGTAGGCGTCGACGAGTCGGCCGAGGTCGGGGTCGCCGAAGACGGCCAGTGCCTGCTCGTTCCCCGCGATCAGCGTCTCGACCGACTCCGCCAGGGCGCCGTAGACCACGCCGAGCAAGCCGAGCCCGACCGTCCAGGCGATGAGCGCACCGCGGTGCAGCCGGAGCGCCAGCCCGAGCGGGGAGAGGAGTGCCCGCCGCGCGGTGGGCCGGCCGGGCCGGGGCTGCACGAGCCCGGAGCCGAGGTCCCGGCGGTCGAGCAGGGCGAAGCCGGCGACGACGAGGACGGCGGCGACGACGAGGCACAGTGCCAGGGGGGCGAGGGCGTCGTCGGTGAACGGGTGCGTGGCCTGCGCCCAGCCGATCGGCGAGGTCCACACCACCCAGTTGCCCTCGATGTCGCCGATGGCGCGCAGCACGAACGCGACGGCGAACAGCCCACCGACCAGGCCGTAGACGCCGCGGGTGGAACCGGTGGCCTGGGCGGCGACCGCGGTGATCCCGGTGAAGACCAGCCCGCACGCGCCCACCGACGCGCCGAGCACGAACGAGCCGACCGCCGGCAGCCCCGAGGCCGTCGTGGCCGCGCCGATGGTCAGCGCCAGCACGACGCACGCCAGCGAGGAGAGCAGCACGGCGGCCAGCAGCGGCGCGTGCCGGCCGACGCGCGCCGACCGAAGCAGCTCGGTGCGGCCGGCCTCCTCGTCGGCGCGGGTGTGCCGGGTGACGGTGAACATCGCCATCAGCGCGGCGATCAGCATCAGCGTCGCGGAGATCTCGAACGCGACCGCGCCGGCGACGGTGTCCAGCCCGACCGGGGGGCCGGCCAGTGCGATGGTCGCCGCGTTGCTGCCGACCGAGGCCTGGTACGCGGCCAGGTCGGCGGGGGTGTCGTAGAGGGCCTGGCTGGAGACGGACTGCGTGAGCACCATGAAGGTGCCGGCGGCGATCCAGATCGGCAGCCGCAGCCGGTCCCGGCGCAGGGCGAAGCGGAACAGGGCGCCGGTGCCGGCGAGCGTGCTCGATGCGTTGCTCACGACCGCCCCGCCTCCTGGGGAACGGGCACGCCGTCGGCGGCGAGCTCGTCGCCGTAGTGCCGGAGGAACAGCTCCTCGAGGGTGGGCGGGGTGCTCGTCAGGCCGCGCACGCCCAGGGGGGCGAGGTGGCGCAGCACCCCGTCGAGCGCGTCGGTGTCGACGTCGAAGTGCACCCGGCCGTCCTCGTGCCGCAGGTCGTGCACCCCGGGCAGGGAGCTCAGCCCATCGGCGGGACGCTCGGTCTCCACCGCCACGGACATCCGGGTGAGGTGGCGCAGCTCGGCCAGCGTGCCGCTCTGCACGGTCCGGCCGAGCCGGATGATGCTCACCCGGTCGCAGAGGGCCTCGGCCTCGGCGAGGATGTGGCTGGACAGGAGCACCGTCCGGCCCTCGGCGCGCAGTTCGCGGATGCACTCCTGGAACACGGCCTCCATGAGCGGGTCCAGGCCCGAGGTCGGCTCGTCCAGGATGAACAGCTCCGCGTCGGAGGCGAGCGCCGCGACGAGGGCGACCTTCTGCCGGTTGCCCTTCGAGTAGGTGCGCGCCTTCTTCCGAGGGTCGAGGTCGAAGCGCTCCAGCAACTCCGTGCGGCGCCGCGGATCGAGGCCGCCGCGCAGTGCGCCGATGAGGTCGATCGCCTCGCCACCGCTGATGGTCGGCCACAGCGTCACGTCCCCCGGGACGTAGGCGAGCCGGCGGTGCAGCGCGACGGCGTCGCGCCACGGATCACCGCCCAGCAGCTCGGTCCGGCCCGCGTCGGGGCGGAGCAGGCCCAGCAGCACGCGGATGGTCGTGGACTTCCCGGACCCGTTCGGGCCGAGGAAGCCGTGCACCTCGCCGGAGGCGACCTCGAGGTCGAGGCCGTCGAGGGCGCGGGTGGCGCCGAAGGTTTTCACCAGGCCGGAGACGGAGATGGCTGTGGTCACGGCGGCAGAACCTACACTTCTTTCACAAAGTTGCGAAGTTCATTGCGTGCCCGACGGGTCCGGTACCGTGAGGGAGTGACCAGCGTGGATGCGACGGACGAGGAGCGGGCCACCCTGCTCCGCTTCGTCGAGCGGTTCGCCCTGGTCCTGCGGGAGTCGGGCATGCCGCCGATGCCGGCCCGGGTCTTCGCCTACGCCCTCGCCGACGACGCCGACCGCTACACCGCCGCCGAGCTGGCCGAGGGCCTGCAGGTCAGCCCGGCCGCGATCAGTGGCGCGGTCCGCCAGCTGGTGCAGGTCGGGTTCCTCGTCCGCGAACGGGAGCCGGGGACGCGCAGCGACCTCTACGTCCTCGACGACGAGAACCTGTGGACGCGGTTCGCCGGGGCGGAGCTGGCCGCGTTGCAGCGGTTCGAGGACGTCGTCGCGGGGGGCATCGACCTGATCGGCGTCGACCGCCCGGGCGGGCGCCGGCTGGCCGAGACCCGGGAGTTCCTCGCCTTCCTGCACGAGGTGCTCGCCGAGGCGGTCGCCCGCTGGCCCGCGGAGCGGGTCCGTCGCGTCGTACCCGGCCGCGCCGGCTGACCCGGGGCGCGGGCATCCGCCCGCTGCGCGCCGAGGGGCGCCGCAGGCCGCCGAGCGCCGCCACGGAGAATGGCCGGGTGCCCGCTCCCTCCGTCCGGCCCGTTGCCACCGTCGACGCGGTGCTGCGCGCCGAGCTGCTCGCCTGCTGGACCGACGTCACCAACGCCGGCGGCGCCGTTGGGTTCGTGCCGCCGGTGACGCAGGACGACGTCGTCCCGCTGCTCGACAAGCTCCTGGAGGGGGTCCACTCCGGCCGGGACGTGCTCGCCCTGCTCGAGGTGGACGGCGAGACGGCGGGCTTCGCGAGCGTCGTCGGGTCGCTGAGCCCGCTGCGCCGCCACTGGGGGACGGTGCTGCGGGTGCAGGTGCACCCCTCGCGCCAGGGCCAGGGCCTCGGTCGGGTCCTCATGGACGGGGTGCACCGGATCGCCCGGGACCGGGGCTGGGAGTTCCTGCACCTGACCGTTCGCGGGGGCACCGGCGTGGACGGGTTCTACCGGGGGCTCGGCTACCAGGAGGTCGGGCGGCTGCCCGGCGCGATCCGGGTCGCACCGGGCGACGACCGCGACGAGATCGTCATGGCCTGTCCGCTCTGAGCGCCGGGCGGACGGTTCGAGTCGCCGCCCATCGCCCTCGCGTCAGACCCCTCGCGTCAGACCTCTTGCGTCAGGCCTCTTGCGTCAGGCCTCTTGCGTCAGACCTGGACCGGGACCTCGCCCTTGGCCGCCATGCGGGCCCGCATCCGCTCGCGGCTCTCCACGAACTTCGTCGCCTGGGCGTCGAGGCCGGCGAGGAACTCGGCCAGTTGCTCGCGGGCCTGCTCGCCCTCGGGGCCGAGGTCGCTGCGCTCGAAGACCTTCCAGGTGCGCAGGATCGGGCTGACCACCTCGTCGTGGTGCAGCCGCAGGTCGTAGATGCCGGCCTTGGCGATGATCGTGGAGTTCTTCCGGAAGTTGGCCATGTTCGCGCCGGGCATCTCGAACGTCATGACCTCCTTGGCGACGGCCTTCATCATCTCGTCGGGGTCGATGTCGAACGCCGCCGTCACCAGGTTGCGGTAGAAGATCATGTGCAGGTTCTCGTCGGTTGCGATGCGGGCCAGCAGCTTGTCCGCGATCGGGTCGCCGGTGGCCTTGCCGGTGTTGCGGTGCGACACCCGGGTGGCGAGCTCCTGGAACGAGACGTAGGCGACGGCCTCGAGCGGGGTCTTGTCCCCGGAGTCGTAGCCGGTGGTCATGTAGTCCATCCGGGCCCGCTCCAGCTCCACCGGGTCGACGCCGCGGGTGACGACCAGGTAGTCGCGCAGCGCGACACCGTGCCGCCCCTCCTCCGCGGTCCAGCGGCCCACCCACTGCCCCCAGGCGCCGTCCCGGCCGAAGCGGGTGGCGATCTCGCGGTGGTAGCTGGGCAGGTTGTCCTCGGTCAGCAGGTTCACGAACATCGCGGCCTTGGCCGTCGCGTCCAGCCGGGACTGCTCGGGGGACCAGTCCTCGCCGCCGAGGAAGGCGAAGTTGCGCCCCTCGTCCCAGGGCACGTAGTCGTGCGGATGCCATTCCTTGGCCATCCTGATGTGCCGGTCGAGGTTCTCCGCGACCACCGGTTCGAGCTCGGTGAGCACGGCTGCCTGCGGGGATGTCTGGGGCATGGGGACCTCCGGGTCGGCTCGACCTGCGTCGTCGCAACCTACGCCGACGTGGCTCCGGTCGTGCTCGTACGGGTTCCCCCGACGCCCTGTCGCTACCCCTCGATCGGGCATCCGGGAGAGGGAGCGTCCGCCCGGCCCCGCCGTCCGACCCGAACGGGCCGGCTGCCGTCTCCGGTCGGCGCGCGGGCCGGTTTGGCAGGGTGGGGGCATGACCGACCCGTCCCCCGGCGCTCCCGTCTCACGCAACGCCCGCCGCGAACGCCTGATCGGACTGCTCGTCCTGGGGGTCGCCTTCGTGCTCCTGGTGTCCTCGCCGACCTGGTTCGCCGCCGACCAGGCGGGCGTGGGCATCGGCCAGCTGGCCGTGGCGGTGGTGCTCGCGGTCGTCGGCGGTCTCCTCGTCCGTCGCGCCACCCGGGGCTGAGTGCTCGAACCGTCGCGCGACGGCCGTTCCGCGCCGCCGGCCTCCTCGGCCAGCTGCCGCATGGCGGTCACCGACGCCGGCTCGCTCATCCGTCGGGCTCCGAGACCGGCGCCTCGGCGACGACCGCACCCCTGGCGTCCAGGATCCGCACCCGGTCGGGCGTCGGTGACCCCAGCGGACCCACCCCGGCGCCGTCCACCAGCGGCACCGTGGCGTGCAGCCTGCCGTCGGCGAGATAGATCTCGGCCAGGGCGCCGGACTCCGGCCCGCTGATCGTGACCGAGTTCGACGTCGGCACGGCGAACACCTGCTCCAGGAGCGGGGTGCCGGCCGGGGCCAGCGCGACGCGGAACGAGTCCTCCTGCGCCATGTCGAACTGGTCCGTCCAGTAGTCGACGAACGCGGCCCCCGTCGCGCCCGAGGGGAAGGTCACGCCCAGGAGCAGGGTCCGGGTCCCCGGGTCACCGTCCACGGCGCCGGCGGCGAGCAGGGTCGGGCGGAGGTCGCGGAGCGGCAACCCGTACCGCCCGGCGAGCTGTATCGCGGCCTGCTGTAGCACCTCCTCGTGGGCGAGCCCGCGCAGCCCGCGGGGGTCGGCGATCTCCACCGGCTCGTTCCAGGCCCTGGTCAGGTCCTCCTCGGTGGTGTTGGCGCGGTTGAGGGGCCGGCTCTGGCCGGGCCGGGACAGCTCCACGGAGAGGCCTGTCGGCCAGTCGGAGGACCCGCCGAGCGCCAGCGCGCCGGCGCCCTCCTCCATCGGCACCGGTTCCCACTGGTCGACGACGTCGGCCGACGCGGTCACCGTCCGGCCGGTCAGCACCCGGGCCTCGTCGCCGGGCGCGCCGACGACCACCACCATGCGCTGCTCGGGCGCCCCGTACGGGGCGGCGAACAGCTCCGCGGACTCCAGGCCGGGGGCCGGCGCGAGAACGCCGACCGGGACCATCTCGTCCGGTGCGGCGTCGCGGGGACCGGTGAACCAGGCCTGGACCACGCCCTCCTGTTCGGTCCGGCCGAGGACGAGCGTCACCCGGCTGCCGGCCACCTCGCCCGCCCACGCGACCCGGCGGGTCTCGACCGGTGGATCGGGCAGCTCGGCGCCCGGCGGCAGCTGGGCGTCGAGCTCCGGAGGGACCCAGTCCAGCTCGCGGACCCCGGCCAGCCACTCCTCGTCCCCGGCGAGCGAGCCGCGCGTCGGCAGGTCGTAGAGGGAGGGCGCCGGGTTCCGGGTCGGGCTGCCCGGCACCGCGACCTCGCCGCCCCGCTCGCCGCTCAGCAGGCCGGAGGTCGTGACCGGCACCCCGACGACGACCGCCAAGGCCACCAGGCCGCCGACGGCCATGGCCGTCCGGGACCGCCGCTGGGCGCGGTACCGCGCGCGGGTGCGCTCGGCCAGGTCGGCCGGGGGAGGCGCGGTGACGTCGGCGCGGTAGCGCAGGTCTCGCAGGCCGGCTTCCAGATCGCCGTCGGAGATCGTCACGTCAGCACTCCTCGAAGGCGTTGGCGGGGACGGTGGCAGCGAGGGCGGTGCGGAGGCGGGCGAGGCCTCGGACGGTCTGGCTCCGCACGGTGTGCACCGAGCAGCCGAGCAGCTCGGCGGTGGCCGCCTCGCTGAGGTCCTCCGTGTAGCGGAGGACGAGCACTGCCCGCATGCGCGGCGGGAGGGTGCCGAGCGCCTGGGCCATCCGCTCCCGCTCGGCGAGGGCGTCGGTCGCGTCGGGGGTGGCGGGGTCGTGCGCGGGCAGCGACACGATCTCCTGGGTGCTGCGCAACCGCCACCAGCTCGCGGCGCTGGTGACCAGCACCCGGCGCACGTACGGGAAGGGGTCGCCGGAGATCCGTCCCCAGCGGCGGTAGGCCTTCACCAGCGCCGTCTGCAGCAGGTCCTCGGCGTGACCGCGGTCCCTCGTCAGCAGCACGGCGGTCCGGAGCAGCTCACCGGACCGTGCCGCGACGAACGCCTCGAAGGCGTCGTCGTCCGTTCGTCCCACCGGGCCCCCCTCCGTCGTCACTGACTAGGACGGCCGAGGGGTGGGTGGACGAACGCCGCTGTGACCGGATCGTGACCTGAACGGTTCCGCTCGAGCGCCGTTGCGACCCGCGGTGACCCGCACCACACTCACGACGACGCCCGACGGGCGGCGGACGGAGGACCGGGTGAAGCTGGACAAGAAGGAGCTGGTGCGCGTGCTGCGCACCGAGGGGGACAACGGCACGGCCGACCAGGTCGAGGCGCGCCTCCCCGACGAGATCGACACCGACCGGGACGGCGACGCGCTGGCCGCGGTGGGGCTGGACCGGACGCAGCTGATGAGCAAGCTCGCGGGTGGGGGCTTCGGGACGACGCTCACCCCCTGAGCCGGGGACGGCGGTGGCCCGGAACCGCGAGCGGTTCCGGGCCACCGGTCGTGCGGGCCTCGTTCAGCCGGTGAAGGGGCGCTCCCGCGCCAGTTCCTCCTTGGCCACGCCGCGGATGTGCACCGCGTCCGGGCCGTCGACGATGCGCAGCGTCCGCGCGCTGGCGTAGAAGCGGGCGAGCACGGTGTCGTTGCTGACGCCGGCGCCGCCGTGCACCTGGATCGCGCGGTCGATGACGTCGAGGGCGACCTTGGGTGCGGCGACCTTGATCGCGGAGATCTCGGTCCGGGCGCCCTTCGCGCCGTACTTGTCGATCAGGTCGGCGGTCTTCAGCACGTACAGGCGGGCCTGGTCGATCTCGATGCGCGAGAGCGCGATGGCCTCCCGCACGGTGCCCTGCTCGGACAGCGGCCGGCCGAACGCGACCCGGTTCTGGGTCCGCTCCACCATGAGCGCCAGCGCCCGCTCGGCCATGCCGATGGCGCGCATGCAGTGGTGGATGCGGCCGGGGCCCAGCCGCGCCTGGGCGATCATGAAGCCGTCGCCCTCGCCGGCGAGGATGTTCGTGGCCGGGACCCGGACGTCGGTGAACCGCAGCTCGGAGTGGCCGTGCTGGTCCTGGTACCCGAAGACCGGCAGGTGGCGGATGATCTCCAGCCCCGGGGTGTCGCGGGGGACGAGGACCATCGACTGCTGCCGGTGCGGCGGCCCGTCCGGGTCGGTCTTGCCCATGACGATGAAGATCTGGCAGCGCGGGTCCGCGGCGCCGGAGGTCCACCACTTGCGGCCGTTGATGACGTACTCGTCGCCGTCGCGGACGATCGAGGTCTGGATGTTGCGGGCGTCGGAGCTGGCGACGTCGGGCTCGGTCATCGCGAAGCCGGAGCGGATCTCCCCCTCCAGCAGTGGGTTGAGCCAGCGCTCCTTCTGCTCGGGCGTGCCGAACAGCATGAGCGTCTCCATGTTGCCGGTGTCCGGCGCGCCGACGTTCATCGACTCGGGCGCGATGACCGGCGACCAGCCGGTGATCTCGGCGACCGAGGCGTACTCGAGGTTGGAGAGGCCGCCCAGCTCGTGGTGGAAGAGGTTCCACAGGCCGCGCTTGCGCGCCTCGGCCTTGAGCTCCTCGAGGATCGGCGGGTGCTCGTGGTTGTCGTGGCCGCGCTCGGCGCGCCAGGCGTCGTAGACGGGCTCGGCGGGGAACACGTGCTCGCGCATGAAGTCCCACGCGCGGGCGCAGACGTCCTCGGCCTTGGGCGAGAGAGCGAAGTCCATGCTCGGCAACGTAGCGCTGGACGTGATCGCCGTCGCATCGGGGGTGTCCCGGCCCCGGACGCGGCAGAGCCGGGCCCACCGCTGGATGGCGGCAGGCCCGGCTCCCCCGGACGGGTCCTCTCAGGCGCGCGTACGGCGGCCTTCGACGGCGTCGCGCACCGGGCCCAGCGCGATCGCCAGACCGGCCAGGGCGCTGACCAGGTGCAGCCAGTTGTCCGCCCAGTTCAGGCTCAGGAAGTCCCACTCGGCGTTCACGGCGAAGAGGCCGTAGATGAACGCCGCACCGTAGCCGATGGCGAGCAGCCAGCCATACGTGCGAGCCCCGCTCAGGGTCCGGAACAGGGCCAGGCCCGCCGCGCCGATGACGATGTGCACGATGTTGTGGAACGGGTTGACCTCGAAGCCCAGGATCGTCTCGTTCGTGTCGTGGGCGAAGAAGTCGTCGAAGCCGGTGACGAAGAAGCCGATGATGCCGACCAGCAGATAGATCGCACCGATGGCCAGTGCCAGCATCTGCGGCCAGGTCATGCCCCGCCGGTCCGCTCCGGTGTTGCCTGTTGCAGACATCGTGTCCTCCCATGGGTCGTGAGACCTGCCAGGTTCTGACAGGTGGCTGCCAGGAGCCGGGTACCCGTGGCTGAGCAGGACTAACGAGGGCCACCGGTCCGGGGGACGGCCGTTGCCGGATCGTCACCTGGCGGCGGCCCGCCCGTGGAGCGCGCGACCCGTGCCGGTCACGGGGGGCGGGCCGCGTCGCCGGCGGGGCGTGCGGCGTCGCGGGTTCAGCCGCGCTCGGGGCGGGGGGTGGCCTTAGGCCGGCGGACGACGAACGGGCCGATGGCCAGCAGGTCGACCGGTGCCGAGCCGAAGCACTCCAGGGCGTCCCGCGGGTCGTCGACCATCGGGCGCCCGGCGGTGTTCAGGCTGGTGTTCACGACCACGGGCAGGCCGGTGCGCCGCTCGAAGGCCGAGATCATGCGGTGCACCAGCGGCTCGGTCTTCCGGTCGATGGTCTGGATCCGCGCCGTCCCGTCCACGTGGGTGACCGTGGGGATGCGCTCCCGCCACTCCTCGGCGACGTCGTGCACGAACAGCATGTACGGCGAG
Organism: Blastococcus sp. SYSU DS0552; assembly: GCF_054050815.1. NCBI lineage: Bacteria > Bacillati > Actinomycetota > Actinomycetes > Geodermatophilales > Geodermatophilaceae > Blastococcus > Blastococcus sp. SYSU DS0552. The sequence continues at coordinate 86,755 of NZ_JBJHAB010000013.1, read as the reverse complement.
GGGATCGGGCCACGGCTGAAGATCTCCGGCGCCCGCTCCAGCAGGACCATCGGCGCCACCGGGCGGAACTGCTCACGGCCCTTGACATCGTTCATCCGCTCGAGGTTGGCCTCGAAGCCCGGGTGGGCGAGCAGCGAGCGGTGCCCCAGCGCGCGCGGGCCGTACTCGCTGCGGCCCTGGAACCAGGCGACGATCCCGTTGTCGGCGAGCACCTCGGCGACGGCCTCGGCGACGTCGTCGGGCCGCTCGTAGTCGATGGCCGCCGTCTGCAGGAACTGCTCGATCTCGTCGTCGCTCCACCCGCGGCCGAGCGCCGCCCCGGCCATCGGCTCGGTGCGCTCGCCGAGCTCCGCGGCGACGTGGAGCGCCGCACCCAGCGCGGTGCCGGCGTCGCCGGCGGCCGGCTGCACCCAGACCTGCTCGAACGGGCTCTCGGCGAGGACGCGGGTGTTGGCCACGCAGTTGAGCGCGGTGCCGCCGGCCATGGTGAGGGTCTTCTCGCCGGTCTGCTCGTGCACCCAGCGGGCGAGGTCGACCAGCACCTCCTCGAGGCGGGTCTGCACGCTGGCGGCGAGGTCGGCGTGGGCCTCGGTCCAGTCCTCGCCCTTGGCCAGGCGGGGCGCGAACTCGGCGAAGTCGATCTTCTCGGTGCGGAAGCCGCCGTCGTCGGTTGCGCGGATGAGCTCGGAGAGCTCGCCGAGGAAGCGCGGCTTGCCGTAGGAGGCCATCGCCATGACCTTGAACTCGTCGGAGCTCCGCAGGAAGCCGAGGTGGTCGGTGAGCTCCTCGTACATCAGCCCGAGGGAGTGGGGCAGCGCCTGGCCGGCGAGCACCTCCAGGTGGCCGTCCACGTAGCGGCCGGCCAGGTGGCTGTGCGCCTCCCCGCGACCGTCGAGCACGAGGACGGCGTTGTCCCGCTGCGGCGCGGCCTTGCCCGCGGAGGCGGCGTGGGCCACGTGGTGCTTGACGAAGCGGACCTTCGCCGGGTCCAGCCCGGGCAGGGCGTGGGCCAGGAAGTCCGGCGCCATCTCGGCGTACTTCTTGCGCATGGTGTCGCCGTCGTCGAAGAGCCCGGACTCCTCCGGCGTCCCCATGAGGGACGGGTCGAAGGAGTAGGCGACGGCGTCGAGCTCCTCGGGCCGGATGCCGGCCTCCTTCAGGCACCAGGCCGCCGCGAGCTCCGGCAGTTCCCACGCGCTCCACGGCAGGGGGCGCTTGCCGTGCTTGCGCCGGCTGAACCGTTCCTCCTCCGCGGCGGCCACGATCCGGCCGTCGACGACCAGCGCCGCGGCGGGGTCGTGGTAGATGGCGTTGATGCCCAGGACCTTCACGCGCGCACTCCTCCTGGCCGGGCTGACGCCTCCCGGTCCGGTCTCATGATCACGCCGGTCCGCCGACCCCGCACGGCGAGCCAGGCGACGTCCCTCGGATGGGCAGCGCGGCCGCGGGCCCGTCTGGCAGGGTGCCGGTGTGGATTCCGGGACGCTGGAATGGCGCGGCCGGCGGGTGCGGCACTGGCACGTCGGCGCGGGCCCCGACGTGGTGATGTGCCACGGCACCCCCTGGTCCGCGGAGCTCTGGCGGCCCTACGCCGAAGCGCTCGCCGCCGACTTCACCGTGCACCTGTGGGACATGCCCGGCTACGGCGCCTCCTCCAAGAACGCCGGGCACGCGGTCTCCCTGGACGTGCAGGGCGAGTTGCTGGCGGAGCTGGTGGAGCGGTGGGGCCTGCGCTCCCCGCACGTCGTCGCCCACGACTACGGAGGCGCGGTCGCCCTGCGGGCCCATCTGCTGCACGGGGCGCCCTACGCATCCCTGGCCCTGGTCGACGTCGTGGCGCTGGCATCGTGGGGATCGGACTTCTTCCGGTTGGTGCGCGCCCACGCCGACGTCTTCGCGGCCCTGCCCCCGGCGGTGCACGAGGGGGCGCTGCGCGCCTACATCGCCGGGGCCAGCCATCGCGGGCTGACCGCCGGCCAGGTCGACGAGCTGGTGGCGCCGTGGACCGGCCCCGAGGGGCAGGCCGCCTTCTACCGGCAGATCGCCCAGGCCGACGAGGCGTACACCGACGTGCTGGAGCCTCGTTACCCGGACCTGGACCTGCCGGTGCTCGTGGTGTGGGGCAGCGAGGACACCTGGATTCCCGCTGATCGGGCGCACCGCCTCGCCGCACTGATCCCCGGTGCCCGCCTGGAGCTCCTCCCGGGCGCCGGCCACCTGGTCCAGCTCGACCAGCCGGTGCGGCTCGCGACGACCCTGCAGCGGTGGCTGGCGGGGCAGGTCGCCCGTGGCATCAGTCCCGGGGTCGAGCGGTGAGCAGGTCGTTGTCGAGGACGGCGGCCAGCCCGAGGGTCTTGTAGCCCACCTCGTCGAACAGCACGGTGAGCCGGTCGTCCTCGACCCGCATCACGACGCCGTTCCCCCACTCGCTGTGCTCGACCGGCGTCTCCACCGGGAACGGCGTGTCCTCGGGTTCGGTGGCGACGTGCTCGTGCGCGGTGCCGGCCGAGCAGTTGTCGCAGTTGCCGCACGGCTCGTGGAGCTGCTCGCCGAAGTAGCCCAGCAGGAACTGGCGGCGGCACTCGGTGGTCTCGGCGTACCCGCGCATCATCTCCACGCGCGACTGGTCGACCTTCTCGTGGTGCTCGGCGAGCTCCCGGGCCTGCTCGGCCGCCTCGCCGGGTGGCGGGGCGCCGTCGGCGGGGTGGGCGGCGCCGTCCTCGTCGAGCACGACGGCCGAGACCTGCTCCAGCAGGTTGAGGTCGCGCACCAGGGGGGTGGCGGCCCGGCCGGTCTCCTCGCGGAGCGCCTTGACGTCGACGCCGTCGTCGATGCCCGCGGCGGCGGCGGCCTGGACGAGGCCGGCGACCTGCTGCAGCTCGTCCTCGGCCGGCGCGCCGGCGGCGAAGAACCGGCGCAGCCCGAGGTCCTCTTGCCGGTAGACCAGGACGGCGAGCGCCGGTTCGCCGTCGCGACCGGCCCGGCCGATCTCCTGGTAGTAGCTGTCGAGGGAGTCGGCGGGCTCGGCGTGCACCACGAAGCGGGTGTCGGGCTTGTCGATGCCCATGCCGAACGCGGTGGTGGCGACGACGACGTCCAGCTCGTCGTCCATCCAGGCCCGCTGCGCCTCCTCGCGCTCGGACTTCTTCATCCCGGCGTGGTAGGCCAGCGTGCGGAGCCCGCGCCCGGCCAGCTCGGCGGCGATCTCCTGGGTGCCCTTCCGCGTGGCGCTGTAGACGATGCCGGGGCCACGCCCCTCGCCGACCTCGGCGACCACCCGGTCCAGCACGCCCTGCTCCTTGGCGTGGGCGTCGGCGTAGTGGTCGACCTCCAGCCGGATCTCCGGGCGGTCGAAGCCGGCGACGACGACCTCGGGCTCGCGCATGCCGAGCTGCTCGACGATCTCCGCGCGCACCGGAGGCGCGGCGGTGGCGGTGAGCGCCAGCACCGTCGGGTGGCCCAGCTGCTCGATGACCCCGCCCAGCCGCAGGTAGTCCGGGCGGAAGTCGTGGCCCCAGGCGGAGACGCAGTGCGCCTCGTCGACGACGAACAGCGCGGGCCGGGCCTTCGCGATCACGTCGACGACCTCGGGCTTGGTCAGCTGCTCCGGGGCGAGGAAGAGGAAGCGGACCGTTCCGTCCGCCAGCCCGTCGAGCGCCTCCTGCTGGTCGCCGGCCGACAGCGTGGAGTTCAGCTGCGCGGCCCGCCCGGCGCGGTCCGCGAGCTCGGTGAGCCGGTCGACCTGGTCGCGCTGGAGGGCGATGAGCGGGGAGACGACGAGCACCGGGCCGTCGAGCAGCTGGCCGGCGACCTGGTAGATCGCGGTCTTCCCGGCGCCCGACGGCAGCACGGCGAGGGTGTCCTGCCCGCCGACGACGGCCTGCATCGCCGCCTCCTGCCCCGGGCGGAAGTCGTCGTACCCGAGCACCTCGCGGGCGAACTCGCGGATGCGGCGGGTGCGGACGGAGGCGGTGGCACCGGCGGGGTTGTCGCGCTCGGGGGAGGGAGGCACCGGCTGCCTCTCCCCGCTGCCGTGGCGCGGCAAACGGTGCGCTGGCCCACCCCGCGTTCCCGCGGGAACGCGCGCTCCTCGCGACCGCCCATCGCCTCGAGCGTCCCGCCGCCTTCCGGGGGCCGGCAGAGCCGCTCGCCTGCGCCGGCCGGACGTTCTCGCGGGTCGGCGGGCATCCGCGAGGGGCGAGCGGCGGGGCATGCGGCCCACAATGGGCGCGACCCGCCCCGGCGCGAGCCCGCGCGGCGTCGACGAGAGGAGCACGAGCGGTGTGACGTGGCGGTCGATGGTCAGCCGATCGAGGGTGAGCGCGTCGTCGCACCGCTGCCCCGCCGGGTCGGCTGCCTCCCCCACTCGCGCAGCTCTGGTGGGGGCGGTGGCCCGGGAACGCGGGGACCTGCAGCCGGGGGGGACGGTTCGATGACTGGCGGCGGACGGCTGCGTGTCCGCGACCGGCGGGTCGGTCACGGTGCGGTGATCGCCGTCGCGCTGCTCGTGCTCGCCGGGGGCTGGTGGGCGAGGGCGCGGTGCCTGGGCGGTGGCTGGGTCGACGGCGAGCAGTACTACGGCTACTGCTACACCGACGTCGCTCCGCTGTGGTACGTGCGGGGGCTGGCCGACGGGGCCGGCCCCTACGGGTCCGACCCCCTGGAGTACCCCCCGGTGCTCGCCGTGCGCATCTGGCTTGCCGCCGTCCTCGCCCACGCCCTCCCGGGTGATGCCACGGTCAGCACCTTCTTCGCCACCAACGGCCTGTTCGTGGTGGTCGAGGTGCTGGTCTCCCTGATGCTGCTCCGGCGATTGGGCCTGTCGCCGCGCAGGTTGCTCTGGTGGGCCGCCGCCCCGGCGCTGTTCTTGTACGCCTTCTACAACTGGGACACCCTGCCGGTGGCCCTGCTGCTGGGGGCGGTCCTGCTGCACCAGCGCGGTCGGCACACGGCCTCCGGGGTCGTCGCCGGCCTCGGTGCGGCCGCGAAGGTGTTCCCCGGGTTCCTGGTACCGCTGGTCGTCCTGGCGCTGCTCGCCCGTCGCCGTCCACGCGCCGCCCTGTTGCACGGCGGTGCCGCGGCGCTGGCGTTCGCCGCGGTGCACGTGCCCGGCTACCTGCTGGCCCCCGAAGGCTGGGATCGCTTCTACGAGTTGAGCCGCCGACGGGCCATGCACGTCGACAGCCTCTGGTACCTGCTCGCGCAGCTGGGTGGCCCGCAGCCCGGACCGGCGGCGCTCGGCGTCGCCAGTCTGCTGGTGTTCGCGGCCGGCGCGGTCGTGGTCGTCGTCCTCGGGATCCGGCGGCGTCCGCCCGAGGAGTGGTGGCAGGTGCTGCTGCCGGTGCTGGTCTGCTTCATCCTCGCCAACAAGGTCTACTCCCCGCAGTACACCTTGTGGCTGGTGCCGCTGATGGCTCTCGTCCTCCCCCGCGCGGCCCCGTTCATCGCCGTGGTGGCCGCCGACGTCCTGGTGCACGCGGTCGAGTTCCCCTTCCTCGCCGGGCGCGCGGGCCACGGGGACGAGCTCCCCTATCCGGTGATGGGTGCGGCCGTCGCTCTGCGGGCCACCGCCCTGGTGTGGGTGCTCGTCGAGGCGGTGCGCCGCCCGGCAGGGTCACCGCCAGGACGACAGCCAGTACCGGAGGTCGAGGGCGTCCCGAGCCAGCGGGATGCCTAGCCAGATCGGGGCGAAGAAGGCGAAGCAGGCCACCGCCAGGACGAGCAGCGCAGTCCCGACGAGGCGGGGCCTGGGGCCGACCTGGATGGCCCGGACCAGGCCGAGGGCGATGAACGGCACCGCCGGGACAAGGTAGAAGAAGTAGCCCGGCTTGCCCGCGGCCAGCCAGGGGAGCCAGAGCAGGGCCAACGGGACGAGGATCGTGGCCGCGACGCCGTCCCGACGTACCGCGGCCCGCCAGAGCAGCACCGGGTAGGCGAGCAGCGCCGGCCACCACAACGCGGGACTGCCGACCAAGGTGATGCGGGCGACCGTCTGGGGCGGGACCTCGCACTCGGCCGCCTCCTGCTGCCGCGTCGTGCAGCTCTCGGCGTAGGCGAGCACCGGCCGTTCCAGCCACACCCAGCCCAGCGGGTCCGAGCGGTACGGGTGGGTCGCCTCCAGGTTCCGGTGGTAGCTGACGAGATCGACCTGGGTGTCCCACCACGTCGACAGCCGCTCCCCGGCGTCGGCGGAGCAGGCGCCGGGGCCGCAGGCGCGCGAGCCGGCGTAGCTGTCCTCGTAGTTGGCGAACCAGCCCGCGAAGCTCGCGACGTAGACGGCCGCGGGGACGACCAGCAGGCTGAGCACGGCTCCAGCGGTGACGGCGACCGCTCGCTGCGCCGCCCGGCGCACGCCTTCTCCGCGCCCGGCCAGTTCGGTTCCCAGGACGAGCAGCCCGGCCGCGCCGACGGCCAGCAGGCCGGACCACTTGGTGGCCACCGCCAGGCCCAGCGCCACGCCGGCCAGCCAGCGGTAGGGGGAACCGAGCAGGGACCGGTGGAACGGTTCGCCGGCTCCCCGTGCGGAGCGGCGGGCATCCCGGTCGAGCAGGAGGAGCCAGAACGCCGCGATGACGCACAGTGCGAGCGTGGCGTCGAGCATCGCCATGCGACTGGTCGTCACCGCCAGCCCGTCGAGCGCGACGAGCGCAGCGGCGAGGGCCGCCGGCGCCACCCGCCGGAAGAGGCGCAACCCGCTGAGGTAGACCAGCAGCACCGAGGCGGTCCCGGCCACGGCGACGCCGATCCGCCAGCCGAAGGGCGTGAAGCCGAAGAGCTGGATGCCCAGGGCGATGACCCACTTGCCCAGCGGTGGATGCGCCGGGCGCTCCTCCTCCACCCCCCGGGTCACGTATTCGTACCCGTCCGAGCCGTAGTACTTCTCGTCGAAGAACAGCCGGCCGGGGTCGCCCAGGTCCCACAGCCGGATGGCGGCCGCGAGGACGACCAGGGCCACCGGGACCCACCGCGACGACAGCGGACGGCGCCCGGAGGCGCCGCCCGCTGCCGGCTGGTCCGCCTGGACGGCGGCAGTGCTCACCCGGTCACTCGGTGCCGAACTCGGTCTCGGTCTCGGTGTCGACCTCGGTCTCGGTCTCGACGGTCTCGGTCTCGGTCTCGGTCTCGGTCTCGGTCGGCTCGAGGGTCTCGGTGACCTCCGTCTCCTCCTCCTCGGTCTCGGTGACCTGCTCGGTCTCGGTCTCGGTGACCGTTCCGGGCTCGTCCTCCCCGCAGGCCGCGAGGCCCAGCGCCAGGAAGCCGGAGAACGAGGCGGCGGCGACGCCTCGGGTGAGTCGATTCATGTCGCTCTCCTGTCACGTGCGTTCGGCGTGCGTGCGAGCCCGTTCCATGTCCGCTGAGTCCCCGGGTACACGCGATGCCGTGGTAACGAATGCATCACGGTGGATGTCTCGGCGCGAGGTCGCAGGAAGTGTGTCGGCTCGGCCTGAACGGGGAAATGCCGCGGGATGATCGCTCCCAGCGTGTGCGTCTGCATTCCCACGTACGAGGAGCGGGAGAGCCTGCCGCGCACGCTGGCGGCCGTCCGGCGTGCGGTGCCCGGGGCGCACGTCCTGGTCATCGACGACAACAGCCCCGACGGCACCGGGGCGGTGGCCGAGGAGATCGCCGGCCGCGACCCGCAGGTCCGGGTCCTCCACCGGCCGGGGAAAGCGGGTCTGGGCCCGGCCTACGTGGCCGGCTTCCGCTGGGCCCTGGCCCAGGGGTTCGACGTCGTCGCCCAGATGGACGCCGACGGATCGCACCGCCCCGAGGACCTCCCGCGGCTGCTGACGGCCCTCACGGAGGCCGACGCGGTCCTCGGGTCCCGGTGGGTGCCGGGCGGCGCCGTCCGGAACTGGCCGCGCAGCCGGGAACTGCTGAGCCGGACCGCCAACCGGTACGTGCGCTCGGCCCTGCGGCTCCCCCTGCGCGACGCGACCGGCGGCTTCCGGGCCTTCCGCCGCCATGCCCTCGAGCGGGTGGAGCTGGACTCCCTGCAGTGCGAGGGGTACTGCTTCCAGGTCGACATCGCCCGGCGGCTCGTCGCCGCGGGGCTGCGCGTGACGGAGGTGCCGATCCTCTTCCTCGACCGCGAGCTGGGCGCGAGCAAGATGAGCGGGCGCATCGTGCGGGAGGCGCTCCTGCGGGTGACGGCGTGGTCGCTGGAACCCGTGTTCGCGTGGGGGAGGCGCCACGGCGCCGTGGAGGCCGCCGGCAACGCGGTGCCCGCACCGACGAGGTGACCATGCCCCTGCGGCGGTGGTGTCGGTAGCTGGCGGCGTCAGCGCAGGGGCGAGCGCCGGGGCGCGACGTCGGCGCGCTCGGCCGCGGCCCGGCCGGCGTACCAGCCGCCCGCGTCCACCGAGGAGCGGCTGCGGCCGGCCCGGACCCGCGGGAACAGCTCGGCGGTGCGGGCCGCCACGGCCTCCTGCCGCGAGCGCAGCACCGGGAGCAGGTCCGCGCCCCGCTCCGCGGCCGCCTCGGCGGTCGCCCGCCGGCGCGCCGCGGCGAGCCGCTCCCCGATGCGGTGGGCGTAGCCCAGCAGGAACGCGCGGCGGAACGACCGCGAGGTCGGGCGGCGGCCGTCCTGCCGCTCGGCGGTGGCCAGCGCCTGGGCGACCTGGAGCAGCAGCGAGGTGAACAGCAGCTCCACCGCGTCCAGATCGGCCCGGATGCCCACCAGGGTGGCGATGCCCAGGCCCTGGTACCAGACCAGCCGCACGTCGTTGGCCTCCGCGACGGCGCCCAGCAGCTGCGTCTTGGCCCGCGCGTACGGGTCGGCGAGGTGCACCCGGCGGGTGTCGACGTCGGCGCCGGACGGTGGGCCGCCGTCGAGCAGGGCCGCATCCACCGCGTGCCGGGTCATGAGCTCCTGCGCCTTGGCCGTCAGCGCCTCGGCCTCGTCGGGGAACCCGGTCGACTCCGCCTTGGCCAGCAGTGCGCGGATGCGCCGCAACGCCCGGTCGTCGTCGCTCGCGGAGCGCCGCTCGGCGCGCGGCCGGGCGGCGCCCCACCGTGACGGCGGCGGCACGAGGAGCTCGATCCGGGCGGTGGTGCGCAGCATCCCGGTCAGCTGCAGCGCGATGCGCCACGCCTCGGCCGGCGCCCGCCGCTCGGACCGGTGCCAGGCGGTGACCGTGGCGACCCCCGTGGCGCCCCCGGCGTCCAGCGCCCCCAGCTCGCGCAGCTGGTCGACCCAGCCCTCCGGCGCCCGGGACACCGCATCGGTGCGGCGCGCGTGCTCGGCGACCAGCGCGACGAGCAGCGGCACCGACGCCGCACCCACCTGGCGCCGGGCGGCGTGGGCGACGTCGGCCGGCTGCCAGCCGCGCTCCCAGGTCTCGTCGAGCGCGTCGAGCAGGGCCCGCGTGACCAGGCCGTCGTCGTCGAGGCCGACCCCGCGCGTGCTCAGCGTGGCCGCCAGCTCCGCGGCGACCCCGGCGTCGGCGAGCAGCGGGGCCCGGTGCTGGAGCAGGTCCGCGAGCGAGGCGTCGTCGATCACGACCGGCATGCTGCCCGCCCGCGCCGACGCTCGCCCGGACCGGCTGTGGACGACACCAGCCGTCCACAGCCGCGGCTAGGGTCTGGCCGTGGCCGCCACCTACCGCATCGCCGAGGCGGCGACGCTGCTCGGCGTCAGCGACGACACGGTGCGGCGCTGGGTCGACGGGGGTCGCCTGCCGGCGCGCCGGGAGGGCGGGGGGCCGGCCGTCGTCGACGGCGCCGACCTCGCCCGGCTGGCCACGCAGCTGCGCGAGGCGCCCGAGCCCGGGACCACGCCGTCCTCGGCGCGCAACCGGCTCGCCGGCATCGTCACCAACGTCGTCCGCGACGGCGTCATGGCCCAGGTGGAGATCCAGGCGGGCCCCTTCCGCATCGTGTCCCTCATGTCCCGCGAGGCGGCCGACGAGCTGGGGCTGGTGGTCGGCGTCCGGGCGGTCGCCACCGTCAAGGCCACCCAGGTCAGCGTCGACGTGCCGTAGTCCGCATCTGCGGACCTCTCATCCCACTGCCTTGCGCAGATGCGGGGATCGCTGCTCTGATGTTCCGCAGGCGCGGCCATCGGAGCCGTCGCCCGGGAGGGGTTCATGCGTTCGCGTCCGCTGCTCGCGCTGCTCGCGGCGGCGCCCCTCCTCGCCGGCTGTGCGGGGGAGGGGCCGGACGGCGACCGGTCCGGCGGCACGCTCACGGTGTACGCCGCCGCGTCGCTCGTGGACGTCTTCGACCGGCTGGAGGCCGAGTACCGCGAGCGCCACCCGGACGTGGAGGTGGACATCGGCTACCTCAGCAGCGCGGCTGCCGCAGCGGCGATCAGGCAGGGCGCGCCGATCGACGTCTTCGCCTCCGCCGACGAGCGGCAGATGCAGCTGGTCGTCGACGCGGGCCTGGCCGAGGAGCCGCAGGTCTTCGCCGCGAACGTGCTGACCCTCGCCGTGCCCGAGGGGAACCCGGCCGGCGTCACCGGGCCGGCCGACCTGGCCCGCGAGGAGCTGGCCGTCGCCCTCTGCGCGCCCCAGGCGCCCTGCGGTGCGGCCGCGGAACGGCTCCTCGCCGCCGTCGGCGTGACCGCCCGCCCGGACACCTACGAGGAGGACTCCCGCGCCACCCTGCAGAAGGTCGAGCTCGGCGAGGTCGACGCGGCGCTGGTCTACGTCACCGACGCGGCCGCCCGGCACCACGCGGTCGACGCGATCGAGGTGCCGGAGGCCGGGGCGGCGGTCAACCGGTACCCGATCAGCGTGCTGGCGGAGGCCCGGAACCCGGAGGCGGCGCGCGCCTTCGTCGACCTGGTGCTGTCTGCCGAGGGCCGCGAGGTGCTGCGGGACGCGGGGTTCCGGACGCCGTGACCCGCGAGACTGCCCGCGTCCCGGCGCCGCTGCTGCTGCCCGCCGCGCTCGGCGTCGCCTTCCTGGTGCTGCCCCTGGTGGGTCTGGTGGTGCGGACGCCGTGGTCCCAGCTCGGTGCCCAGCTCGCCGCCCCGGGGGTGGGGGAGGCGCTGCGGCTGTCGCTGGTGTCGGCGACGCTCGCCACGGCGCTGTCGCTGCTGCTCGGCGTCCCCCTGGCCTGGGTGCTGGCCCGCTCCCGGGCGCGCGGCCGCTCGGTGCTGCGCGCGCTGGTGACGGTGCCGCTGGTCCTGCCGCCGGTCGTGGGTGGCGTCGCGCTGTTCCTCGTGCTGGGCCGGCAGGGGATCGTCGGCTCCTGGCTGCACGACGCCTTCGGGATCACCATCCCGTTCACGACGGCGGCGGTCGTCATCTCCCAGACGTTCGTCGCGATGCCGTTCCTCGTGATCAGCGTGGAGGGGGCCCTGCGCGCCGCCGACGCCCGGTTCGAGGACGTCGCCGCCACCCTGGGCGCCGGCCGCTGGACGACGTTCCGCCGGGTCACCCTGCCGCTGGTCGCGCCCGGGGTCGCGGCCGGTGCGGTGCTCTGCTGGGCCCGGGCGCTGGGCGAGTTCGGCGCCACCATCACCTTCGCCGGCAACTTCCCCGGCACCACGCAGACGATGCCGCTGGCGGTGTACCTGGCGCTGCAGCGCGACCCGGACGCGGCGATCGTGCTCTCGATCGTGCTGCTGGCCGTCTCGCTGGCCACGCTGCTGCTGCTCCGGGACCGCTGGCTCGGCCGGGGGGCGGCGTGAGCCTGGCCGCGACGGTCGCCACCCGCCGGGGAGCCCTCGACCTGCGGGTGGACGTCGAGGTGGCCGACGGCGAGGTGCTGGCGGTGCTGGGCCCGAACGGGGCGGGGAAGAGCACCTTCCTGCGCGTCCTGGCCGGGCTGGTGCGGCCCGATGCCGGCCGGGTCGTGGTCGACGGCGAGATCTGGGACGACGCGGGCACGTCGCGCCCGGCGCACGAGCGGGCGCTGGGCATGGTGTTCCAGGACGCCCTGCTCTTCCCGCACCTGAGCGTGGCCGACAACGTCGCCTTCGGCCTGCGGGCGCGCGGGGCCGGCCGGGCGGCAGCCCGGACGGCCGCGGCGGGGTGGCTGGCCCGGGTCGGGCTCGACGGGCTGGGCCCGCGGCGGCCGGCAGAGCTCTCCGGGGGGCAGGCCCAGCGGGCGGCGCTGGCCCGCGCCCTGGTCGGAGACCCGGCCCTGCTGCTGCTCGACGAGCCGCTGTCGGCGCTGGACGCGCGCACCCGGCTGGCGGTCCGGGCCGAGCTGCGCCGGCACCTGGCCGGCTTCCGCGGCAGCACGGTGCTGGTCACGCACGACCCGGTGGACGCGATGGCGCTGGCCGACCACGTCGTCGTCCTCGAGGAGGGACGCGTCGTGCAGGCCGGCACCCCCGCGGAGGTGGCCCGCCGGCCGCGCACCGACTACGTGGCCCGGTTGGTCGGGCTCTCGCTGCTGCCCGGCGCCGGCGAGGGCCGGCTGGTGCGCCTCGACGGCGGGGCGGTGGTGGCGGTGGCCGAGGAGGCGCGCGGCCCGGTGTTCGCGGCGGTGCGCCCCGAGTCGGTGGCGCTGTATGCGTCGCGGCCCGACGGCAGCACCCGCAACCTGTGGCGGGAGCGGGTGGTGGGGGCGACCCCGCACGGCGCCACGGTGCGCTGCGAGCTCGCCGGCGAGGTGCCGCTGGTCGCCGACGTCACCGCCACCTCGTTCGCCGAGATGGGGCTCGCCCCCGGCGTGGAGGTCTGGGCGGGCGTGAAGGCGTCGGAGGTCGCCGTCTACGCCCGCTGAGCACGCTGGGAGGCTGGGGGCATGAGCACCGCCGCCGTCGTCCTGGCCGCCGGGGGCGGCCGCCGCTACGGGATGCCCAAGGCGCTGGTCGAGTACGAGGGCAGCCTGCTGGTGGAACGGGCGGTACGGACGGCGCGGGTCACCTGCGAGGTCGTGCTTGTCGTCCTCGGCGCGCGGGCGGTCGACGTCTGGCGCAGCGCCGACCTCACCGGGGCCACCGTGCTGGCCAACAAGGAGTGGGAGACCGGGATGGCCTCCTCGCTGCGCGCCGGGCTGGAGGGGCTGCGCGGCTTCCCGGGAACCGTCGACGCCGCGCTCGTCACGCTGGTGGACATGCCGGGCATGACGCCCGCGGCGCTGGCCTCCGTCGCCGCGCACGCCGCCCCGGACGCGCTCGCCGTCGCCACCTACGACGGCGTCCGCGGCCACCCGGTGCTGCTCGGGCGCGACCACTGGGCCGGGATCGTGGAGACGGCGACCGGGGACGAGGGCGCCCGCGGCTACCTCGCCGCGCACGACGTCGTCGAGGTCGACTGCACCGGGTTGGCCGATCCGGTCGACCTCGACGTGCCCCCGCCAGGGGTAGCGTCGGGCCCGTGATCGCCCGGGTCGTCGATGCGCCGCTGTCCGTTCCCGAGCACGAGGACGCCGTCGCCGACAAGGCGGCCGGCGCGGTGGTCTCCTTCGCCGGGGTCGTGCGGGACCACGACGGCGGCCGCTCGGTGACGGAGCTGGAGTACGTCGGGCACCCGAGCGCGGCCGAGGTCATCACGGAGCTGGCCGAGGAGTTCGCGGCGCGCCCGGAGGTGCACGCCGTCGCGGTCAGCCACCGCATCGGCCTGCTGGGGATCGGTGACGTCGCCCTGGCCTGCGCGGTGAGCGCCTCGCACCGTGGCCAGGCGTTCGCCGCCTGCGCCGAGCTCGTCGACGAGGTGAAGAAGCGGCTGCCGATCTGGAAGCGGCAGGTCTTCACCGACGGCGAGGAGGAGTGGGTCGCCTGCCCGTGACGACGGCCCGGGGACCGCTGGACGACGGCCGACACCGAGCGTGCGCGGAGAGTCCTCCTCGACTGAGCGCCCGCGCGGTCACCGCCGCCAGCAGCCCGGCGCCGTTGGCGCCCAGGTGCAGGCCCGCGGGGGCGAGCAGGCTCCCGCTCCGCAGCCGCAGCCAGCCCAGCACGCCGCCGCCGAGCCCGGTCGCCGTCAGGGTCGCCGCGACGGGACCACCCGCGTCGACGGCACCGCGGAGGTGCCACAGCGCGAAGACGAGCGCGGTGGCGGCGGTGGCCCCGTGGTCGCCGAGCCGCCGGCGGGCGACCGCCAGGAGGACGCCGCGGAAGGCGACCTCCTCGGCGAACACGGTGCCCAGCGGGATGTGGACGAGCAGGCGCGCCGCCACCTCGCGGGGCGGCGCCGCGCCGGCGGGCGAGCGGGCCAGGGCTTCCCGTGCCGCAGGCACCCCCAGGGCGAGGAGGTAGCCCGCCGCGGCACCGGCGAGCCCCGCGCCGCCCCAGCGCGCGCCCGCCCGCCGTGCGCAGCGGTGCACCCCGAGCTCCCGGGTCGTGAACCCCGCCGAGCGGGCGCCCCGCCAGAGGGCGGCGGCAGCCCCCGCGTTCGCCGCCGTGCGCACCGCAGCGGCAGGCAGGAGCGCCGGGACGACCAGGGTGCGCCACGCCAGGTACCCGGACGACGCGACGACCAGCGGCAGCGTCAACCGGCGAACAGGCGCGCCGGCTGTCCGCGGACGCCCACGTCCACCCGGAACAGCGACCCGGCCACGCCGTCGTCGAGCCCGCCCTCGGCGGACGTGGTGATGAAGAGCTGGTCCAGCCCCGGCCCGCCGAGCGTGCAGGCGGTCACCTGGGGCGTCGGGAGCTCGACCACCGCGTCGAGCCGCCCGTCGGGGGAGTACCGGTGCACCGTTCCGCTGCCGTACAGCGCGACCCACACCCCGCCGGTGCTGTCGACGGTCAGCCCGTCGGGGTTCCCGTCGTCCGGGAAGGTCACGAACGGACGGCGCCCGGTCAGGCCCGCGCCCGGGTCGTAGTCGAAGACGTCGATGCGGTGGGTCGCCGTGTCGTTGTAGAACGCCCGCGACCCGTCGGGGCTCCAGTCCAGCCCGTTGGAGACGGTGACGCCGGTCAGCGCCCGGTGGACGGCGCCGTCGGGGTCGAGCCGGTAGAGGGCGGCGGCGCCCGGCCGCTGGTCGTAGGCCATCGACCCGCACCAGAACCGGCCGTCGGGGTCGCAGCCGCCGTCGTTCATGCGCACCGACGGGTCGTCCCACACGGCGCCGAGGGGGGTGAGCGTGCCGTCGGCGTCCTGCAGGGTGAAGCCGCGCTCGACGCCGATCACCGCGCCGCCGCCCCGGCGCGGCCGCAGTGCCGCCGCCACCTCCCCCACGTGCTCGCGGCGGACCGTTCCGTCCGCCGCCAGCGAGAGGACGTCGCCGGCCTGCATGTCGACCCAGCGCAGCCCGCCCCACACCGCCGACCAGACCGGCCCCTCCGCGTGGTGGGCGACCGGCCCGGTGATCTGCTCGGCGCGCACGGTCAGCGCGTGCCCGCGGGCCCGTCCTCGCCGGCCGCGTCCTCGCGCTCCAGCTCGGCCTCCTCGGCCTCGGCCTCCAGCCGGTGCGCCTCGCCGTCGATCTTGGCGGCGGGGTCGCCGTGCGACTCGCCGTACAGCTCTTCGGCCCGGCCGTACAGTTCCTCGGCCTTCGCCTTGGCCTTGTCGAAGATGCTCATGCGCCCATCCTGGCGCGCTGATCAGCCTCCGGCAAAGGGCGGGAGCACGTCGACCACCGCGCCGGCGGGCAGCCGCGCGGCCCGGTCGCGGGCCTGCGCGCCGTCGACGAGGAACGAGCAGGCGGTGAGCACACGCTCCAGCCGCTCGCCGTGGTCGGCGACGATCTGCCCGACCAGCTCGTCGAGGCTGCCGGCCTCGCGGGCCTCGGTCTCGACGCCGGCGGCCGCGCGGGCTCCGGCGAAGTAGCGGACGGTGACGCGCGCCTGGTCGTCCACGTCAGCCGCCGATCGCGGACATGGGGCGGGTGGGCTGCAGGAAGCTGGGGTCGTCGATGCCGTGGCCGGGCAGCTTGCCCAGGGTGGCGATCCGCCACCGGTCGGCGAGCTCGGTGTCGGTGGCGCCGTCGCGCATCGCGGTGCGCAGGTCGGATTCCTCGCGGGCGAACAGGCAGTTGCGGATCTGCCCGTCGGCGGTGAGCCGGGTGCGGTCGCAGGCGCCGCAGAACGAGCGGGTCACCGAGGCGATCACCCCGACGGTGGCCGGGCCGCCGTCGACCAGCCACCGCTCGGCCGGCGCGGAGCCGCGTTCCTCGCTGTCGGGTGTGAGGGTGTGCGCCGCCGAGAGCCGTTCCAGGATGTCCTCGGCGGTGACCATCCGCCCGCGGGTCCAGGCGTGGTGGGCGTCCAGCGGCATCTGCTCGATGAACCGCAGCTGGTAGCCCTGCTCCAGGCAGTAGTCCAGCAGCGGGACGGCGTCGACGTCGTTGATCCCGTGCAGCAGCACGGCGTTGACCTTGACCGGGGTCAGCCCGGCGTCGCGCGCGGCGGCCAGCCCGGCCAGCACGTCGTCGAGGCGGTCGCGGTGGGTCAGCTGCTTGAACCGGTCGCGGTCGATGGTGTCGAGGCTGACGTTGATCCGGTCCAGCCCCGCTGCGGCCAGCGCCGGCGCGGTCCGGGACAGCCCGATGGCGTTGGTGGTGAGGCTGACCTCGGGGCGGGGGTGCAGCGCGGTCACCGCGTCGACGATGCCCACCAGGCCCGGGCGCAGCAGCGGCTCGCCGCCGGTGAAGCGCACCTCGCGGATGCCGAGCTGCTCCACCCCGATGCGCACCAGCCGGACGATCTCCTCGTCGGTGAGCACCTCCACCTTGGGCAGCCAGTCCAGCCCCTCGGGCGGCATGCAGTAGGTGCAGCGCAGGTTGCACCGGTCGGTGAGCGAGACCCGCAGATCCGTGGCGGTGCGGCCGTACCGGTCGACCAGACCGCCGGAGCCCGCGGGCACCGCGCCCACGGCGGGGCGCACCGCGGGGTCGGGGAGCGAGGCGCTGGTCATGGCCCGAATGTAGCCGCGACCGGTGACGCGTGCGGAGCAGGAAATGCGCGGCCGGCGGCGGGGCCGTGTTGCTAGCCTGCCCCTCGCCACCCGAGAGACCGGCGGAGGACGTCCTGCACTCGCCCGTGGCCAGGAAGCGCGAGAGAACAGTGTCGGTCAGCACCGTCTTCAGCCCCTACCGTCGCCTCTTCGCCGTCCCCGGGTCGGTGGCCTTCTCCCTGGCCGGGTGGGTGGGGCGGCTGCCCGCCCCCATGCTCGGCCTGGGGGCGGTGCTCCTGGTCTCGCAGGAGACGGGCAGCTACGGCCTCGCCGGGGCCGTCTCGGGCGCCCTCGCCCTCAGCTACGGCATCGCCGGCCCCCAGTGGGCGCGGGCCATGGACCGCCGCGGCCAGAGCCCGGTGCTGCGCCTGGCGATGGCCTGCTTCGCCCTCTCCGGCGTCGGGTTCGTCGCGGCGGTGGTCGCGGGCGGGCCCCGCTGGAGCTGGTTCCTGCTCGCGGCGGCGGTGGGGGGCAGCAGCCCCAACGTGGGTTCGCTGGTGCGCGCCCGGTGGGCCGCGGTGCTCGACCCCGCGGGCCGGCAGACGGCGTTCGCCTTCGAGGCCGTCGCCGACGAGGTGGTCTTCGTCGTCGGGCCGCCGCTGGTGACTCTCCTGGCCACCCTCGTCGCCCCGCCCGTCGGGTTCCTCGCCGGCGTCGTCCTGGGCACCGTCGGAGGCCTCTGGCTGGCCGCTCTGCGCGACACCGACCCGCCGGCGCACCCCGTCGCCGGGCCGTCCCCGGTCCGGTGGTGGGCCGTGCTGACGCCCACGCTGCTGGTCGTCGTCGTCACCTACCTCGCGGTGGGCACGGTGTTCGGCGCCATCGACGTGGTGGTCGTGGGCTTCGCCGAGGCCGAGGGGGCGCCTGCGCTGTCCGGGGTGGCCCTGGCCGTCTTCGCCGCGGGCAGCCTGCTGGCCGGGCTGGTCTACGGGCTGGCTCGGCTGCCCGGCACGCTGGCCACCCGGTTCGTGGCGACGGCCGTCGCCTTCGCCCTCGCCGCGCAGCTGTTGTGGGGGGTCGGCTCGCTGGCCGTGCTGATCGGTGGCGGCTTCCTGGCGGGGCTGACCATCGCCCCGGTGCTCGTGTCGGGCACCTCGCTCGTGGAGTCCCGGGTCGTCCCCGGCATGCTCACCGAGTCGCTGGCGTGGACGATCTCCGGTCTCACCCTCGGCGTGACCGTGGGCTCGGCGCTCGCGGGTGCCGCGGTGGACGCCTGGGGCGCCGAGGCCGCGTTCGCCGTGCCGGCGGTCGCCGCCGCCCTCGCGGGTCTGCTCGCGCTGGGCGGGGTGGCGCTGGTCGGGGACCGCCCGGCCCCCGCGGAGCTGGTTGAGGACCGCATCACCGGGTAGGCGGGGTCGGGGCCGATCGCGCACGACCGACCGTGCGGCTCGCGGCCTTTCCCCGAACCGGAAGGATCAGCCTGTGGCCACCGTGCCCACCCTCGCACTCAACAACGGCGTCCAGATCCCGCAGCTGGGGTTCGGCGTCTACCAGGTGCCGCCCGAGAAGACCGCCGACACCGTGGCGACCGCGCTCGAGGTCGGCTACCGGCACATCGACACCGCCGAGATGTACGGCAACGAGAAGGGGGTCGGCGAGGCCGTCGCCCGCTCCGGCATCGACCGCGGCGAGATCTTCGTGACGAGCAAGCTGAACAACGGCTTCCACCGCCGCGACGACGCGCTGCGCGCCTTCGACCGGACGCTGGCCGATCTCGGCTTCGAGTACCTCGACCTGTTCCTCATCCACTGGCCGCTGCCGGGCATCGACGTCGACTACATCGAGACCTGGAAGGCGCTGGAGGAGATCTACCGCGACGGCCGCTGCCGCGCCATCGGCGTCTCCAACTTCCAGGAGCACCACCTGCGCCGGCTGTTCTCGGACACCGAGATCACCCCGGCCGTGAACCAGATCGAGGTGCACCCCTACCTGGCGCAGGACGCGCTGCGCGCCTTCGACGCCGAGCACGAGATCGTCACCGAGGCCTGGTCGCCGATCGCGCAGGGCAAGGTGCTCGGCGACCCCGCCATCACCGCGATCGCCGAGCGGCTCGGCCGCACCCCGGCCCAGGTCGTCCTGCGGTGGCACATCCAGCGCGGCGACGTCGTCTTCCCGAAGTCGTCCTCCCGTGAGCGCATGGCGGAGAACTTCGCGCTGTTCGACTTCGAGCTCAGCCGCGAGGACATGTCCGCGCTGACCGGCCTGGACCGCGGCGAGCGCACCGGCCCCGACCCGGACACGTTCAACTACATCCCCGGCTGACCCGACCGTCCTGGCTCACCGTTCGGGGTCCTGGCTCAGCACCGACCGTGAGCCAGGACCCCGAATGATCAGGTCACCTGATCATCAAGGGCAGCCTCAGCCGGTGGCAGCACGCGCGAGGGCGGCGCGGACGACGGCCAGCACGGTCGCGTCGTCCACGCCGTCCTCGCGTGCCGTCCGGGCCAGCGCATCGGCAGCGCTGCGGATCCGCTCCTGGACGCGCGGCGGGGGCGCCGCGCCGGTGACGACCGTGCCGGTGCGCCGCCGGCTGGCGACCAGGCCGGCCGCCTCCAGCTCCGAGTAGGCCCGGGCGACCGTGCCGACGGCCACGCCCAGGTCGGCGGCGAGGGCGCGCATCGTCGGCAACCGGCTGCCGGAGGGGAGCAGGCCGCCGTGCACCGCCGCGGCGATCTGGCTGCGGATCTGCTCGTAGGGCGGGACCGGGCTGCCGACGTCGACGGTGAGGGCCGGTGGCGGGGAGCTCATGCCGCGGCCGGCACGCGGTCCGCCGGCACCGCGGGGGCGCGCCAGCAGGCGACGCCCACGCCGCCGAGCATCGCCGCGACGCCCGCGAGCGCGATCACGGGGCTCGCACCGTCCCACGGACCCGCGCCGGTGGAGCCGGTGCCCAGCCCGTGCAGCGCCGTCCCGGCGACGAAGAGGAGCCCCCCGGCCACGACCAGCGGGACGCCGGCGGCGATGCGCAGCACCCGGTGCGCGGAGGCGCGGCGGAGGGCGTCCTCGATCCGCTCGTCCTCGGTGGCCACCGCCGGCCGGGCGGCGACGACCCAGAGGGCCACCGCGGTGGCGACCGCGACCGCGAGCAGGCCTGCCGCCGCAGGCCCGCCGTAGAAGAAGCCCGGGAAGGGGCTCGCGGCGGCCGACGAGAAGGCGTCGGGTGAGTAGGTGACGCTGCGGCCGTCGGGCGCGGCGAGCAGAGCCCCACCGACGACCGTGAGCGCGGCGAGAGCGAAGGCGGCCGCGGTGGTGCGCAGCAGCCACCGCGGCGCCGCGTCGAGCGGGCCCCGGCGAACCAGCCGGGCCCGGCGCACGTCCCCGGCCGGCCGCGGCCAGGTCAGCTCGCCGAGCGCCAGGACGACGACGTGCACGACCCCGCACGCCACGGGCGTGAGCAGCACGGTGACGCCGAAGCCGCCCGGGGAGGTGTTGCCCACCTCGGCCGCCAGGAAGGCGAACGCGGCAGCCGCCCCCAGGGCGTAGGCGGCCGCCGCGGTTCGGGTGGCATGCCGGCGCGCGGCGGCGACGGCGTGCTCGCGGCTGGGTGGCGACCGGCGCGCCAGGCCCGCGCCGACGACCACGGTGACGACCGCCGTGAGCAGCAGGAGGAACGAGAGGCCTGCCACGTCGACCTCCACACAGTCAATAACTCAAGGGATTGAGACAATGACGTGGCGGGGGCGGCCTGTCAAGCCGATCGGCGGGTCCCTTGCTACATGGATACCGAGTATGCATACTCCGTATCCATGTCCATCCGACACGGCCTGCTCGCGCTCCTGGAGCGCGGCCCCAGTCACGGCTACCAGCTCCGCGCGGAGTTCGACGCGGCCACCGGCGCCACCTGGCCCTTGAACGTCGGGCAGGTCTACTCGACGCTCGACCGGCTCGAGCGCGACGGGCTGGTGGCCCAGGACGGGCCGCCGGACGCCGATGGCCGGATCGCCTACCGGATCACCGACGTCGGCCAGGCGGAGCTGCGCGGCTGGTTCGCCTCCCCGGTCAGCCCGAAGGGCGCCCCGCGCGACGAGCTGGCGATCAAGCTGGCGCTGGCGGTCACGACGCCGGGGGTCGACGTCCTGGACGTGGTGCAGACCCAGCGCACCGCCACCATGACCGGCCTGCAGGAGATCACCCGGCTGAAGACACGCGTCACCGGCGACCAGGAGCTCGCGTGGTCCCTGGTGCTGGACTCCCTGGTCTTCCGCGCGGAGGCCGAGATCCGCTGGCTGGATCACTGCGAGGCCCGGGTCGCCCGCGCGGCGGCCGGACGGCGCGGCGCGGCGTCCACCCCACCGGCTCCGGCGACCGACGTCGTCCCGGCCGGGAAGCGGGGCCGGCGATGAGCGAGGCGGTGCTGCGGCTGTCCGGGGTGACCCGCGACCACGGGCAGGGCGACGTCGTCGTCCAGGCGTTGCGCGGGGTGGACCTCGCCGTCCACCCGGGGGAGCTGGTCGCCGTCATGGGGCCGTCGGGCTCGGGCAAGTCGACCCTGCTGCACCTCTCCGGCGGGCTGGACAGCCCGACGTCGGGCGCGGTCGTCGTCGAGGGCCGCGACCTGGCCGGCCTGTCGGCGGCACAGCTGGCCGCCGTCCGGCGCCGCAGCGTCGGCTACGTCTTCCAGGACCTCAACCTCCTGCCGTCCCTGTCGGCCGTCGAGAACGTCGCGCTGCCGCTGGAGCTGGACGGCGTCCGGGGCGGGGTGGCGCGGCGCGCGGCTCGGGAGGCGCTGGACGAGGTGGGGGTGGGCGCGCTGGCCGGGCGCTTCCCGGACGAGATGTCCGGCGGGCAGCAGCAGCGGGTGGCCATCGCCCGCGCGCTCGTCGGCCCGCGCCGGCTGCTGCTCGCCGACGAGCCCACCGGCGCCCTGGACTCCACCACGGGCGAGGAGGTGCTGCGGGTGCTGCGCGCCCGGTGCGAGGCCGGCGCCGCCGGCGTGCTGGTGACCCACGAGGCCCGGCACGCCGCCTGGGCCGACCGGGTGGTCTTCCTGCGGGACGGCGTCGTCGTCGACCAGAGCGGGCCGGCCGCCGCGGCGGAGTCGCTGCTGCCCGCCGGCGGCGTCGGGTGAGCGCCTGGCTGACCCGCTGGCGGATGGCGCTGCGCATCGCCCGCCGCGACGCGCTCCGCCACCGCGGCCGCACCGCGCTCGTGCTGGTGATGGTTGGGCTGCCCGTCCTCGTCGTCGTCGGCGCCGACACGCTGCTGCGCACCTGGCAGCTCGACCCCGTCGAGCCGCTGGTCTACGAGCCGGACGAGGACGCGCCACCGTGGTCCGCCGCAGAGGTCCGTGGCCTGCTGCCGGACGGCGCGGAGGTCGTCGAGCGCACCGTCGGACGGCTCGCCTACCGGACCGGGGTGGGCTACGCCGACGTGACCGCCTACGCCGACGACCTCGGCCTGCCGATCCGGAACGGCGCCGTCGAGGTGGTGGAGGGGCGGGTGCCGGCCACGACCGAGGAGGTCGCGGTGAGCGGCGGGGTGGCCGAGCGCGCCCGCGTCGCGCTCGGGGACACCCTCGAGGTGACTCCGGAGGACGTCCCACTGACGGTCGTCGGGATCGTCGCGCCGGGTGCCGGTGAGCGGGACGACCTCGTCGTGGTGGCACCGGGCTCGGCCGACCTGCTGCGCTCGCGCAGCAGCGAGTTCTACGTCTCGGTGCCCGGCGAGCTGGACTGGCCTGCCGTGCGGGAACTCAACGCCGAGGGCCTCGCCGTCGTCTCGCGGGCGGTGGTGGAGGATCCGCCCGCCGAGGAGGAGTACCGGTCGGACATCGCGGTGAGCGGCCCGAACGCCGCCGAGATGGCCGTGCTCGCGCTGATCGTGGTCGGCATCCTGCTCGAGGTGGTCCTGCTGGCAGGCCCGGCGTTCGCCGTGGGGCTGCGGCGGCAGCGGCGCGACCTGGCCCTGCTGGCCGCGACCGGCGGGAGCCCTGCGGACCTGCGGCGGACCGTGCTGGCGTCGGGCGTGGTGCTGGGCGGTGGGGCGGCGGCCGGCGGCGCGCTGCTGGGCATCGGCCTGGCCTGGCTGGCGCTGCCCCTGGTCGGCGACCGGGCCGACGTGCGGTTCGGCCCGTTCGACGTCGCGCCGCTCGACGTCGTGGCCGTCGTCGCCACCGGGCTGCTCGCGGGCCTCGCCGCCGCCGCCGTCCCGGCACGGCAGGCGGCCCGGACCGAGGTCGTCCCCGCACTCGCCGGCCGCCGGGGGCAGGTGCGCACCTCCTGGCGGCTGCCGGTCCTCGGGCTGTGCGCCGTCGCGGCCGGCGCGGTGCTCACCGTGCTCGGCACGCAGGGGAACGAGTTCGGCGTGGCCGCCGGAGCGGCGCTGCTCGTCCTCGGCGCGGTCGTCGCGACGCCGTGGCTGGTCGGGCTGCTCGCCCCGCTGGCCCGGTGGCTGCCTGCCCCGGGGCTGATCGCGGTCCGGGACGCGACCCGCAACCGGACCCGCACCGCCTCGGCCGTCGCCGCCGTCATGGCCACCGTCGCCGCGGTGACGGCGATGGCCATCGGCAGCCAGAGCGACAGCACGCAGGACCGCCGCGACTACGTCCCGCAGGCGCCGATGGGCGCGGCCGTGGTGACCCTCTTCCAGGCAGGCGAGGAGGGCTGGGCCGCCGTCGAGGGGATCGTCGCCGACCAGCTGCCCGCGCATCCGGTCGGCCGGATCGGGTCCGTCGCCTACGCCGAGGACGAGCCCCGCTCGCTGACGCCGGTCCGTGCCGGGTGCACCGGCGGGCCGGGCGAGTGCCACTGGTTCTCCGAGGACGTGGCCTGGCTGCGACCCACCTTCGGTGGCGAGGTGGTGGTGGCGGACGCCGGAATGGCTGCCGCGGCGACCCCCGACCGGTGGCGCGAGGAGGTGACCGCGGCCCTCCGGGTGGGACGGGCGGTGGTGTTCGGCGGGGGTGCCGTGGACCCGGCGGGGGAGGTCACCCTGCTGGGTTCCACGTGGAACGGCAGCTCGGACGAGATCCTCGGCCGGGTGGCGCTGCCCGCCACCGAGATCGCGGTGCCGTCGGGTGCTGCGCTCCAGGTGCCGTCGCTGGTCGTCGTGCCTCCCGTGCTGGCCGACCGGCTCCCGGTCCCGGTGACGACGACCTCGTTGGTGATCGGCGGCCCGGAGGCGCCGGTCACGCCCGCCGCGGAGGAGCGGCTGGCCGAGGCGGTACGCGGTGTGACGGCGCAGGCGTACGTCTACGTGGAGCGGGGCTGGACCGACGGGTTGGCGATCGGCCGGCTGCTGCTGTTCGCCGTGGGCGGCGTGCTGGTGCTCGTGGCCACGCTGACCGCCACCGGGCTGGCGCTGGCTGACGCGCGACCCGACCTGGCCACGCTCGCAGCGATCGGGGCCGCGCCGCGGACCCGCCGGTCCATCGCCATGGGCTCGGCGGCGGTCATCGGCGTCGGTGGTGCGCTGCTCGGCCTGTTGGTGGGCGCCGGCCCGGGCATCGCCGTGGCCGTCCCGCTGACCAGCACGGACTTCGGGACGGGCGCGCGGCCGCTGATCGACGTCCCCTGGTTGCTGCTCGCCGGCGTGGCCGTGGCGGTGCCGCTGCTCGCCGTCGTCGTCACCGGCCTGGCGGTCCGCTCCCGGCTGCCGATGGTGTCCCGCCTGGACGGGTGAGGCCGGCCGGCGTCCTGGCTCAGCATTCGGGGTCCTGGCTCACTGTCGACGGTGAGCCAGGACCCCGAATGATCAGGTCACCTGATCATCAATCGGTGGTCACGAAGTCGATGAGCTCCTCGACCCGGCCGATCAGGGTGGGCTCGAGGTCGGTCCAGACCTTCACCCGGGCGAGGATGCGCTGCGCCCAGACGTAGCCGGTGTCGTCCTCCCAGCCCAGCCGGCGGCAGACACCGGTCTTCCAGTCCTCGCCCTTCGGCACGGTCGGCCAGGCCTTGATCCCGACGACGGACGGCTTGACCGCCTGCCAGATGTCGATGAACGGGTGGCCGACCACCAGCGCGTGGTCGCCGGTGATCTGCGCGGCGATCCGGGACTCCTTGGAGCCGGTCACCAGGTGGTCGACGAGCACCCCGAGCCGCCGCCCGGACGAGGGCTTGAAGTCGCGCACGATCCCGGGCAGGTCGTCGACGCCGTGCAGCGGCTCGACGACGACGCCCTCGATGCGAAGGTCGTGGCCCCAGACCTTCTCCACCAGCTCGGCGTCGTGCTTGCCCTCGACGTAGATGCGCCCCTCGCGGGCCACGCGGGCCCGCGCGCCGACCACGTAGGTCGAGCCCGACGCGCTGCGCTGCGGGCCCGAGGGCGCGTTCTGCTTCGGGCGCACGAGCCGGACCGGCCGGCCGTCGACCCAGAAACCCGGCCCCAGCGGGTAGGCGCGGACCTTCCCGAACCGGTCCTCGAGGTGGACCACGTCCTTCTCGCAGCGCACCACGGCGCCGACGAACCCGCTGCTGGGGTCCTCGACGACGACGTCCTTGAGCGCCTCGACCTCGGGGGTGGGCTTCTTGACCGTGCGGGGGTGGACCAGGTTGTCGTACGGCGAACGGGGAGGCACGCCGACGACGCTAGGCATGCTGTCGGCACGGTCGTGGGCGACTCGCCGACCCGCGTGCCGGACCGATCCCGGACGACACGCCCGGGCAGATCCAAACCACGCAGAGTGAGCGTCGCTACGGGAGTGGCCGGGCGCAACGGGCGATCCGGTGGTGCGCCACAGATACGCGCGTGACCTGCGCCGATGGCCGTTCCGGAGCCCGTGGAGCGCTCCGGGACCGTGACGGGCGGAGCGCTCCGGGCCGGGTCGATCCGCCCGTCGGTCTCGATCGGTTCGTTTCGCTGCGACCGTGCCGGTCACCCATCGGAGGGACGAACATCCCCGAGCTCAGATAGGAGCGACAACGACGATGATCGGCACCGAGACCATCAGCCGAGTGATCGGCCAGGACGTCTACGACGAGACCGGCAGCAAGATCGGGTCGGCCTCCGAGGTCTACCTGGACGACGAGACCGGCCAGCCCGAGTGGGTCACCGTGAAGACCGGCATGTTCGGGACGAAGGAGTCCTTCGTCCCCATCCGTGACGCCGACCTGACCGACGACGGTCTCCGCGTACCGGTGAGCAAGGACCGCGTCAAGGACGCGCCCAAGATCGACACCGACGGTCACCTCTCCCCGCAGGAGGAGGAGGAGCTCTACCGGTACTACGGCATGGGCACGGGCACGACCGGGACGACCGGCCGCACCGACACCATGACCGAGACCACGGGCGTGGCGGGGACCACCGGCACGGCCGACACGGACCGCACCGACACCCGGGGCACCGTCGGCCGCGACACCTCCGGCCCGACCACGGACGACGCCATGACCCGCTCGGAGGAGCGGTTGGACGTCGGCACCCGCCGCGAGGAGACCGGCCGCGCCCGCCTGCGCAAGTACGTGGTGAGCGAGAACGTGACCGAGACCGTCCCCGTGTCCCACGAGGAGGTCCGGGTCGAGCGCGAGCCGATCACCGACGCCAACGCCGGCAAGGCGATGGACGGGCCGGCCATCAGCGAGGAGGAGCACGAGGTCACCCTCCACGCCGAGAAGCCCGTCGTCGCCAAGGAGGCGGTCCCGGTCGAGCGCGTCCGGATGGACAAGGAGACCGTCACCGACCAGGAGACGGTCAGCGCCGACGTGCGCAAGGAGCAGATCGAGGTCGACGGCGCGGACGACGCCCGTCGGCGGTGAGCCCACCCCGGCCGAGGGCCGGGGCACCTGACGAACGGCGGCCGGCCGGGGAGATCTCTCCTCGGCCGGCCGCCGTCAGCATGTCCGGGCACGGGCCCCTTGCGTGCCCGTTCTGAACCATGGTTCACTTCTTCCTGTCCGCGATTGAACCGCGGTTCACTTCTTGATCGGGAGGGCGCCGTGCCGTACCGCGCCACCGAGCTCACCCGGCGCACCGCCGAGCGCAGGCGCGAGACGCTCCTCGCTGCGGCCCGGCACCTGGTCGCCGGGCACGGGTTCGCCGCCGCGACCGTGGCCGCGATCGCCCAGGAGGCCGGCGTCAGCGTGGGTTCGGTCTACTCGCACTTCGACAGCCGCGAGTACCTGCTCGCCGAGGTGTTCCGCAGCGCGGCCGCCCACGAGCTCGCCGCCGTCCGCACCGCCGTCGCCGACGCCGGGCCCCGGCCCGCGGACCGGCTGGACGCGCTGGTGCGCACGTTCGCCGGGCGGGCGCTGCAGGGGCCGCGCATGGCCTGGGCCCTGCTCTTCGAGCCGGTCACGTCCGGGGTCGACGCCGAGCGCCTGGTCTTCCGCCGCTCCTACACCGAACTGGGCGAGCAGATCGTCCACGACGGCATCGCCGAGGGCGTCTTCGTCGAGCAGGACGTGGTACTCGCCGCGTCGGCCGTGATGGGGGCCATCTCCGAGGCGCTCGTCGACCGGCTCCGCCCCCTCGGCCCGGCGACGACCACCCCCACCACCGACCACGACGTGATCACCGGGATCCGGAGCTTCTGCTTCCGGGCCCTGGGTGCGGAGGAGCTCCAGTGACCAGCACGCACGAGGTGTTCAACCAGGCGCCACCGCGGGTGGACGTCGACGAGTACCGGACGAACGCGGTGCTGACCGAGGCGGTCAAGCGCTACGACGCGCAGTGGGCGGACGAGGCGCTCGGCGAGGTCGGCGTGCTGGTGGGGCGGGCGGACTTCCAGCGCGACGCCGAGCTGGCCAACACCCATCCCCCCGTCTTCGCCGGCCACGACCGGTGGGGCCACCGGGTCGACGCGGTGGAGTTCCACCCCGCCTACCACCGGATCATCGGCGCGGCGGTCGAGCACGGGGCGCACACCAGCTGCTGGTCCGCCCCGAGGCCGGGTGCGCACGTCGCCCGCGCGGCCACCTTCATGCTCTTCGCCCAGGTGGAGGCGGGCCACTCCTGCCCGCTGAGCATGACCCACGCCGTCGTGCCCTCCCTCCGGCACTCGCCCGAGCTCGCCGCGGAGTGGCTGCCCCGGGTGTACTCGCGCGACTACGACCCCGAGCTGCGCGACCCGGCCACCAAGCCCTCGGCGATCTTCGGCATGGCGATGACCGAGAAGCAGGGCGGCTCCGACGTGCGGGCCAACACCACCCGCGCCGTCGACGCCGGTGACGGCACCTGGCGGCTCACCGGGCACAAGTGGTTCTGCTCGGCGCCGCAGTCCGATGCGTTCCTCGTCCTCGCCCAGACCGGCAGCGGGCTGTCCTGCTTCCTCGTCCCCCGGGTGCTGCCCGGCGGCGAGCGCAACGTGTTCCGCATCCAGCGGCTCAAGGACAAGCTGGGGAACAAGTCCAACGCCTCCTCCGAGATCGAGCTGGACGGGACCGTCGGGTGGCTCCTCGGCGAGGAGGCGCGAGGCGTGCGCACCATCATCGAGATGGTCGGCCAGACCCGCCTGGACTGCGTCCTGGGCAGCGCCGCCGGCATGCGGCAGGCCGTCGCGGAGGCGGCCTGGCACGCCCGGCACCGCAGCGCGTTCGGTGCCACGCTGGTCGACCAGCCGGCGATGACCGCCGTCCTCGCCGACCTGCAGCTGGAGGCCGAGGCCGCCACCTGGACGGCACTGCGGCTGGCCGCCGCCTACGACAGCGAGGACGAGGAGTCGGTCGCCTTCCGCCGGCTGGCCACCGCGGTGGCCAAGTACTGGGTCTGCAAGCGCGGGCCGAACCACGCCTACGAGGCGATGGAGTGCCTGGGCGGCAACGGCTACACCGAGAGCTTCCCGCTGGCCCGCCGCTACCGGGAGCAGCCGGTGATGGCAATCTGGGAGGGCTCGGGCAACGTCATCGCCCTCGACGTGCTGCGAGCCATGGCGCGCGAGCCCCGGTCGGTCGAGGCCGTCGACCGGGAGATCTCCTCCGCGCTCGGGCAGCACCGGGAGTTCGACGCGCACGTCGCGACCACCCGGCGGCTCCTCGCCCGGGCGCAGGCGGACCCTGCGGCCGCGCCCGGCCTCGCGCGGCGGGTGGTGGAGTCGCTCGCGCTGGCCCTGCAGGGCGCCGTCGTGATCCGCGAGGCGCCCGGCGCCGTCGCCGACGCCTTCGTCGCCGCGCGGCTGGGTGAGGAGCGCGCCCTCGAGTACGGCGCCCTGGACCCCTCGCTGGACCTCGCCGCGATCGTCGCCCGTGCCTGATCCGGCAGTGGACGCGACGGCGCCGGTGACCCGGGCCGCCGATCCCCCGCTGTCACCGGCCATCGCCGAACGCGTGCTCGCGGACCAGCCGTTCAGCCGGCTCCTCGGTGCGCGGCTCACCGGCTTCGGCGACGGCGCGGCCGTCCTCGAGCTGGCGGTGCGCCCGGAGCTGACCCAGCAGAACGGCCACGTGCACGGCGGTGTGCTGGCCTACGCAGCCGACAACGCGGTCACCTTCGCCGGTGGCTCGGTGCTCGGACCGGCCGTGCTGACCGGGAGCCTCACCCTCGACTACCTGGCGCCGGCGCGGGGCCGCACCCTCCGGGCGCGCGCGTCCGTGGTCCACACGACCGGACGGAGGGCCGTGTGCCACTGCGAGGTCCTGTCCGTGGACGACGCCGGTGCCACGACCCCGGTCGCCATCGCCCAGGGCACCGTCGTCGCCGTGCGGCCGGCGCCTCCCCGACCCGGCGGCGCGGCCGACCGCGGCGCCACTCCCTGACCCGACCCGGAGGATCCATCCATGCACCTGACCGCTGTGCTCGAGCGTGCCGCCCGCCTCGTGCCCACCAAGGAGGCCCTGGTCACCGACGACGGGGCGATCACCTACGCCGAGCTGCTGGACCGGGCCCGCCGGGCGGCCCGGGTGCTCATCGACGCCGGCGTCCGGCCCGGCGACCGGGTCGCGGTGATGACGTACAACACCCCGGGCTTCGTCATCGGTGCCTTCGGCACCTGGTTCGCCGGCGGGGTGCTGGTGCCGGTGAACCACAAGCTCGCCGTCCCCGAGGTCAGGTACGCCGTCGAGCACAGCGGCGCGACCGTGGGCGTCGTCGCCGGCGCCCTCGCCGGTACGGCGACCGAGGCCAGCCCGGGCACGACCTGGCTGACCACGGAGACCGGCGCCGGGGGGCTCCCCCACCTCGACACGCTGGTCGACGCGGCGACCCCTGTGGCCGGCCCGGCCGTGGACGACGACGCCTCCCCGGCCGAGATCCTCTACACGTCCGGCACGACGAGCTCTCCCAAGGGCTGCGTGCACACCCACCGCACCATCTCGGCGGTCGCGCCGCTGATCGTCAGCACCCTGGGGTTCACCCGGGACGAGCGGTTCCTGCTCGCGATGCCCATCTGGCACGCCGCCCCGCTGAACGACTGGCTGCTGACCATGGTGTTCCTCGGGGCCACCACGGTCCTGCAGCGCGAGTACGACCCCGCCGGTTTCCTGCGGGCGGTCGAGCGGCACCGCGTCACCGCGTTCTTCGGAGCGCCGATCGCCTACCTGGCACCGGTGCAGCTGGCGCGTGCGGGGCGGCTGTCGCTGGCCGACGCCGACCTGTCGAGCGTGGACAAGTGGCTCTACGGCGGCGCCCCGCTGGGCGAGCAGGTGGCCCGGGCGCTGGTCGACGCCTACGGCACCGACCGCTTCTTCCAGGTGTACGGGATGAGCGAGATGGGCCCGGTCGGCACGGCGCTGTACCCGGCCGAGCAGCTGGCGAAGGCCGGATCGATCGGCCGGGGTGGCATGCCCGGTGTCGATCTGCGCGTGGTCGCCGCCGACGGCACGGACGTCGGCCCGGGCGGCGTGGGCGAGATCTGGCTGCGCGCCGACACCCGCATGGCCGGCTACCACGGCAACGAGCAGGCCACGGCCGACGTGTTCGTCGGCCCCTGGTTCCGCACCGGCGACGTCGCCCGGGTGGACGAGGACGGCTACCTCTTCATCGTCGACCGGCTCAAGGACGTGATCATCGTCGGCGGGGAGAACGTGCACTCGCAGGAGGTCGAGGAGGTCCTGCGCGGTCACGACCGGATCGCCGACGTCGCCGTCGTCGGCCGGCCGCACGAGGAGTGGGGCGAGACCGTCGTGGCCGTCTGCGTGAGCGCGGACGGCGAGGAGATCACCCTGGACGAGGTGCGGGACTTCCTCGGGGACAAGCTCGCGCGGTACAAGCTCCCGCGCGAGGTGGTGACCGCCGACGTGCTGCCGCGCAACCCGTCGGGCAAGCTCACCAAGCAGGTCATCCGCGACGGCCTGGCCGAGCGGGCGCCGGCAGCCACCTGAGCCGGTGGACCGCCGGGCGCGGCCCGGCGGTCCACCGGTCAGCCAGCCAGGCAGGCGGTGAGTGCCCCCACCATGAGCGGCACGTCGCGGGCCGAGGCCAGCTCCCGGCAGGAGTGCATGGCGAGCATGGGGGCGCCGATGTCGACCGTGGTGACTCCCAGCCGGGTCGCCGTCAGCGGGCCGATGGTGCTCCCGCACGGCAGGTCCGCCCGCGTGACGAACGTCTGCACCGGGACGCCGGCGTCGTCGCAGCGCTCGGTGAACCAGCCCCCGGAGGCCGCGTCGGTGGCGTAGGCCTGGTTGGCGTTCACCTTGAGCACCGGCCCGCCGCCGAGCTCGGGCCGGTGCGCCGGCTCGTGCCGCTCGGCGCGCGTCGGGTGCACGGCGTGGGCCATGTCGGCCGACACGAGCACCGACCGGGCCAGCGCCCGGTGCACCGCCTGCGCATCCGCAGGAGCGGTCGCCGCGGCCAGCCGCTGGACGACGTCCTCGAGGAAGCTGCCGCGGGCGCCGGACATGGAGCCGCTGCCCACCTCCTCGTGGTCGTTGCAGACCAGCAGCTGCGTGCGTGCCCCGGCCGGTGCGGCCAGCAGGGCCAGCAGCCCGGAGTGGCAGCAGGCCAGGTCGTCGAGCCGGGGGGCGGCCACCCAGGAGCCGTCCGCCCCGGCGCGCGACGCCGGCTGGGTGTCGGCCAGCACCAGGTCGGTGCCGACGACGTCGCCGGCGTCCACCCCGGCCGTGGCGGCGAGGGCCTCGGTGAGCCCCGGCCCGGTGCCGAGATCGCGGTCCCACACCGGCACCAGGTGCTGCTGCGGGTCGAGGGTCAGCCCCTCGCGGACGCTCCGGTCGAGGTGGATGGCGAGGGAGGGCAGCCGCAGCGGGGCGCCGGGCAGCCGCACCAGGGTCGTCCCGCCCCCGCGCAGCACCAGCCTCCCGGCCACGGTCAGCTCCCGGTCCAGCCAGGTGTGCCACAGCCCGCCGCCGTAGGGCTCGACGCCCACCAGGCGGTACCCCGACTGCCGGACGTCGTTGCGCGGCCGCACCTTGAACGTCGGCGAGTCGGTGTGCGCGCCGACCAGCCGCATCCCGGTCTCGGCCAGCGGGCCGCTGCCCATCCGGAAGGCGATGAGGCTGCCGTGCCGGACGACGAAGTGCTGCCCGCCGGGCGCCGGTGCCCAGGAGTCCGCCTCGGCCAGCTCGGTGAATCCGGCTGCGCGCAGCCGGCGCGCCAGCTCGGCGACCGCGTGTGCGGGGGACGGCGAGGCGTCGACGAAGGCGCGCAGGTCGTCGCCGAGGGCGAGCTCGTCGGTCGGGGCGGCATCCGGCGTCGGCATGCGGTCATCGTGCCCGACGCCCGGACGGAGGCGGGGGAGCGGGAGGAAGCGCCCAGGTGGGATGCTCGGGAGGTGAGCCAGCGCACGGTCCCCGGGAGCCCCGACGAGCTGTCCGCCGCCCTGGCGGGCACCGGCTACCTCGCCGACGAGGGGCTGGCCACCGCCGCGCACCTGGCGCTGGCCATGCACCGGCCGCTGTTCCTCGAGGGCGAGGCCGGCGTCGGGAAGACGGCGCTGGCCCAGGCGCTCGCGGAGATCACCGGCCGGCCGCTCTACCGGCTGCAGTGCTACGAGGGGCTCGAGGCCAGCCAGGCGCTCTACGACTGGGACTTCGGCCGTCAGCTGCTGCACCTGCGCGCCGCCGAGGCCGCGCACGCCGCCGACGACCCCGCGCGGCTGGAGGCCTCGCTCTACGACCGCCGGTTCCTCCTGGCCCGGCCGCTGCTGCAGGCGCTGGAGGACTCCCCGAGCGTGCTGCTCGTCGACGAGGTGGACCGCGCCGACGACGAGTTCGAGGCGTTCCTGCTGGAGGTGCTGTCGGACTTCACCATCTCCATCCCGGAGCTCGGCACGGTGCGGGCGGAGACCCCGCCGCTGGTGGTCCTCACCTCCAACCGCACCCGCGAGGTGCACGACGCGCTCAAGCGGCGCTGCCTGTACCACTGGCTGGCGCACCCCGACTTCGACCGCGAGGT
This sequence comes from Blastococcus sp. SYSU DS0552, assembly GCF_054050815.1. NCBI lineage: Bacteria > Bacillati > Actinomycetota > Actinomycetes > Geodermatophilales > Geodermatophilaceae > Blastococcus > Blastococcus sp. SYSU DS0552. The sequence continues at coordinate 53,735 of NZ_JBJHAB010000013.1, read as the reverse complement.
GGCGATCCTGCGCCGTCGGCTGCCCCAGGTCACCGACGAGCTGGCCCGGCAGGTGGCCCGGGCGACGGCGACGCTGCGCACCCTCGACCTGCTCAAGCCGCCCGGGGTCGCGGAGGCGATGGACTGGGCGACGGCGCTGCACACGCTCGGGGCCCGGGACCTGGACCCCGACCTGGCGGCGCGGACGCTCGGCGCGGTGCTCAAGTACCGGGAGGACACCGATCGGGTGCGGTCGCTGGACCCGGAGGCGCTGCTCGGTGGCTGACGCGTCGGGGACGGCGGAGCGGGACGTCGTCGACACCGTGCTGGGCTTCGCCCGGACGCTGCGGCACGCGGGCGTGACCGCCTCCCCGGACCGGGTCCAGGCCATGCTCGCCGCCCTGGGCCACCTCGACGTCCTCCAGCCGTCGGCGGTCTACTGGGCCGGCCGGCTGACCCTCTGCGCCGGCCCCGACGACCTCGACCGCTACGACGCGGCCTTCCTGGCCTGGTTCTCCGGGCGACGCCCCCGTCCCGCGCCCGCCTCGGTGCAGGTGCGGCCGCAGCTGGCCGCGAGCGCGCCGCTCGACGCGGGCACCGGCGAGGGGGACGAGGACCCCGACACCCCCGACCTGGCCGCCCGCGCCAGCGCGGACGAGGTGCTGCGACACCGTGACGTCGCCGGGCTGACCGACGCCGAGCGCGCCCACCTGCGCCGGTTGTTCGCCCTGCTGGTCCCGGCCGCCCCGATGCGCCCGGCCCGGCGACGGCGGCCGGCGGCCCACGGCGGTGTGCACCCGGGCCGGACCGTGCGCCGGGCGCTGCGCGAGGGCGGCGAGGTCAGCCGGCTGGTGCACCGCCGCCCGCGGCCGCGCCCCCGCCGCGTCGTGCTGCTGGTCGACGTCTCCGGGTCGATGACGCCCTACGCCGACGCCCTGCTGCGGTTCGCCCACGCGGCGGTGCGGGCCCGGCCGGCGTCGACCGAGGTATTCACGATCGGCACCCGGCTGACCCGGGTCACCCGCGAGCTGCGGCTGCGCGACCCGGACCGGGCGCTGGCCGCCGGGGGGCAGGCGATCCCCGACTGGTCCGGCGGTACCCGGCTCGGCGAGGTGCTCAAGGCCTTCCTCGACCGGTGGGGCCAGCGCGGCACCGCGCGCGGCGCCGTGGTGGTGGTGTGCAGCGACGGCTGGGAGCGTGGGGACACCGGGCTGCTCCGGGAGCAGATGGCCCGGCTGCGGCGGCTCGCGCACGCCGTCGTCTGGGTCAACCCGCACAAGGGCCGGACGGGGTACGAGCCCCTCACCGGCGGGATGCAGGCGGCGCTGCCGTCGGTCGACCACTTCGTGGCCGGGCACAGCATGGCCGCGTTCGAGGAGCTGTCGGGAGTGCTGCAGGAGCCGCGCGGGCAGCACCGGAGATCTGGGGAGGAGTTGCCGGATGCGAGACGTGCTCGATGACCTGGTCGGCTGGTGGCAGGCGGGGGAGACCGTCGGCGTGGGCACCGTGGTGGGCACCTGGCGCTCGGCGCCCCGGCCCGCCGGCGCGTCGATGCTGGTCGGACCCGACGGCACGGCGGTGGGCAGCGTCTCCGGCGGCTGCGTCGAGGGCGCGGTGTACGAGGAGGCCAGGGACGCCGTCGCCACCGGGGAGCCCACGCTGCGCCGGTACGGGGTCAGCGACGACGACGCCTTCTCCGTCGGGCTGACCTGCGGCGGGATCCTCGACGTCTTCGTGGAGGCGGTGTCGCGCGAGTCCTTCCCCGAGCTGGGGGAGGTCGCGGAGTCGGTGGGGCGGCACGAGCCGGTCGCCGTCGTCACCGTGGTCGCCGGCCCCGACGACCGGCTGGGGCGCCGTCTGGTGCTCTGGCCCGACCGGTCCTCGGGGACGCTGGGCTCGCGACGGCTGGACGACGCCGTGGCCGACGACGCCCGCGGCATGCTCGTCGGCGGCCGCACCGGGCTGCTGCACGTGGGGCGCGACGGCGAGCGGCGCGGCGACGACCTCACCCTGTTCGTGAACTCCTTCGCCCCGGCCGCCCGCATGGTGGTGTTCGGCGCCATCGACTTCGCCGCCGCCGTCGCCCGGGTCGGTGCGTTCCTGGGCTACCGGGTCACCGTCTGCGACGCCCGGCCGGTGTTCGCCACCCCCAAGCGGTTCCCGGAGGCGCACGAGGTGGTGGTCGAGTGGCCGCACCGCTACCTGCAGGCCGAGGTCGACGCCGGACGCATCGACGAGCGGACGGTGCTCTGCGTGCTCACCCACGACCCGAAGTTCGACGTCCCGCTGCTGGAGGTGGCGCTGCGCACCCCGGTCGCCTATGTCGGGGCGATGGGCTCGCGGCGCACCCACGACGAGCGCCTCGTCCGGTTGCGCGAAGCCGGGCTGGGCGACGAGGAGCTGGCCCGGCTCTCCTCGCCGATCGGCCTGGACCTCGGTGCCCGCACCCCGGAGGAGACGGCGGTGTCGATCGCCGCGGAGATCATCCAGGGGCGCTGGGGCGGCAGCGGCCGGCGGCTGGCCGAGGTCTCGGGCCCCATCCATCAAGGACCCCCCGGCCCCCCGCCACTCGCAGGCTCGCGACGGGCCCCTGCCGAGGGGCCGAGAGACCGCTGAGGGACGTGTCCGCGCTCCCCTTCCGCTACGGGGTGGAGGTCGTGGGTCTGCTGGCCGCGCCGGCGCACCGGTACGACGGCCGCCCCGGCGCGGCGGTGCCTGCGCAGGCCGACGACCGGCGGGAGCGGCTGGAGATCCGGGCGGGGGTCGGCATCGCCGGGGACCGGTACGCCGGGCGGCCGGCCCACCGGGACGCCCAGGTCACGGTGCTGGCGGTGGAGTCGCTGGAGTCGCTCGCCGCCGAACTGGGCGCCCCGCCGTTCGACCCGCTGCTGGCCCGGCGGAACGTGGTGCTGCGGGGTGCCGAGGTGGAGGCGCTCCGCGGCCGGGAGTCCGCGCTGGACTGCGGCGCGGGACCGGTGCTGCTGCGCGGCGGGCGGGCGGCGAACCCCTGCGCCTGGATGGACCTGGTCCTCGCGCCCGGCGCGCACCGCGGGATGCGCGGTCGCGGCGGGGTGCGCTGCGCGGCGCTCTCCGACGGCCGGCTCGAGCTGGGGCCCGCCGTCCTGACCAGCGCCGTGCCGCTGGATCCCGCCGCGGCCGGGCGGGCCCGTTCCCTGGCGCCGGGTCGGCGCTGACCTGCGACACGCCGGGCGGACCGGCTGCTGGCGGTCGCGCCGCACGCCCCGCAGTATTCCGTCCGGCCGGACGCCCGAGATCCGGAGACGTGTACTCCGGAGGTCCTCCCGTGCGCATGCGCATCCCCCAGCTCGCCGTCGCCGCCGCGAGCGCCCTGCTCCTCACCGCCTGCGGGAGCAGCAGCCCGCTCGACGGCATGACCGGGCCCGAGGTCGCCGACGCGGCCGCCGACGCCCTGGAGGAGGCCGGTTCGTTCCACGTCACCGGCACCATGGCGGAGGGCGGCGAGGAGGGCGAGCTCGACCTGCACCTGCAGGGCGACGACGTCACCGGTTCGGTGACCATGGGCGGGTCCGAGATCGAGCTGCTCCGGGTCGACGGCGAGGTGTACCTGCAGGCACCGTCGGACTTCTGGGCCTCCTTCGGCATGCCGGCGGAGATGGCCTCGCAGTTCGACGGCCGCTGGGTGATCGTCCCCGGTGAGGCCGTGGCCGAGTTCGAGGAGATCTCACTCGACGGTTTCGTCCAGCAGTTCCGCGACCCGGACAGCGAGATCGCCGAGGAGGTCAGCTCCGAGGAGCTCGACGGCGAGGACGTGGTGGTCGTCGAGCAGGAGGACGGCAGCCGGTTGTTCGTCGCCGACGACGAGCCGGCCTACCCGCTGCAGGTCACGACCGGCGAGGGCGGCGACTCCGGCACCGTCACCTTCAGCCGGTTCGGCGAGGAGGAGGAGATCTCCGCCCCCGCCGACCCGATCGACCTCATGTCGATGATGGGCGTCTCCTGACGCCTGCTGCCCCGGCGTCGCGCCGGTCAGCCCAGCAGCTCCCGAACGGCTGACGGGGCCTGCGACGCCCGGTGCAGCGCGGCCACCCTCCCGCCGCCGGCGGCGGCGAGGGTGGTGCAGGAGGTCATCGCCTCGTCCTCGGACGACAGTGCGAGCACCTGGAGCCGCGCCGGTACGCGAGCCAGCGACGCCGCGGCGTCCACCGGGTCGGGGCTGTCGGTCGCGACGCCGTCGGAGAGCAGCAGCACGTGGCGCTCGGCGGCGCGGGAGCGCGCGAGCTGCGTCGCCGCCGTCCGCAGCGCCAGCTCGAGGTCGGTGGTGCCGCCGCCCCTGAGGTCGCAGAGCCGGTCGACGACGACGTCCGCGCGGGGATCGGCCGACAGCGGGCGCAGCACCACGGCCTTCGACCAGAAGGCGACGACGCCGAGCTCGTCGCCCGGCCGCATGCGCTGGGCGAGGGCCGACGCCGTGAGCACCGCGGCGGCGAGTTCGTCCCCGGCCACCGACCCCGACGCGTCGACGAGCAGGACCACCGCGCGGCCGGTGGAGCGCCAGCCCCTCGTGTGCAGGTGCTCGGCGCGCCACCGGGGCTCGGCCCCCCGCGCGGCCAGCGTCGCGTCGAGGTCGACGTCCGAACCGGTCGGGTCGCGCCGGGTGACCATCCGGCTGGTGCCGGGGCGGTCGGGAGTGCCGGTGCGCGGGTTGCCCAGGGGCAGCCGTGCGGCCAGCGCCCGCGCCGCGGCGCGCAGCCGGGGGTCGAACGCGCGGGCGGCCGCGGCGAGCACCCGGGCGGCGGCGTCCGGGTCGCGGGCGGCCAGGTCGGCCACGGCCTCGGCGTCGAGGGTCCCCGCCTCCGGTGAGACGGTGTCGAAGTCCGGGTTGCTGCGCGAGAGCTCGTCTCGGCTGGACCGGCGCGCGCCCTGGGCACGCAGCAGCTCATCGACCTGCTCGGGGTCCTCGACGACGCGGGGCGGGCCCGACGCCGGTCGCTCGCCGGCCGGCGCCGGCGGGGGTGGCGGCCCGGGGGACGCCTCCCCGGGCGTCAGGCTTTTCCCAGCTCCTCACCGGCCCGGCGCCAGATGTCGGCGACGACGTCCTCCACCGGGCGCGCCACGCCGTCGCCCCGGGTCACCTTGCCGGTGAGCGCGGCGAGGGCGGCGTCGAGCCCGGTCGCCTCCTGCAGGGGGGAGGTCTCCCGGACGGCGGCGAGCTCCACGGCGATCAGCACCGTGTCGATCGCCCCCCGCACGGAGGCGCCGATGCGCAGCTCGGGGTGGTCGCGCGTGATGCGGACCGCCCGCACCGCCCGGGCGACCAGCGTTGCCTCCCCACCGGTCACCGCCTCGACCACCCGCAGCTCGGCGTCCTCGTCCTGGTAGGCCATCGCCACCCGGCAGGAGCGGTCGTAGAGGGCCGGCGTGACCCGCGCGGTGCCCACCGCGTCGAACGGGTTCATCGCCGCCACCAGCCGGAAGGTGGGCCGCGCCGCGACCCGGCCGTAGCGGGGCACGTGCATCTCCCGCTCGGAGAGGACACCGAGCAGGACGTTCATCGTCTCCTCGGGGACCCGGTTGAACTCCTCGACGTAGAGCAGCGAACCCTCGGTCATGGCCCGGGTGAGCGGCCCCTGCACGAAGTTCTCCGGCCGGTAGTCCTCGGTGAGGACCCGGGAGGCGTCGTGGTGGCCGACCAGCCGGGTGGGTGTCAGCTCCGCGTTGCCCTCGACGAGCACGAGGGGGACCCCGGCGCCGTCGGCCAGGGCGCGCAGCAGCGTGGTCTTGCCCGTGCCGGGTGGGCCCTCCAGCACGACGTTGCGCCCGGCGGAGAGCGCGGCGGCGACCACCTCCGCCTCCCGCAGGCGGTCCACCACGCGCTGGCGCGCCACGCGGACCATCCCGCCCACGTCGAGGTGGGCGGCGCTGCGCGTGCTGGTCACGATCCTGTCCCGGCCGGTGCCACGTCCTGGCTCAGCTCCCGTCGTCCTGGCTCACCTGGTGTGGTCCTGGCTCACAGTCGACCGTGAGCCAGGACCCCTGATGATCAGGTGACCTGATCATCAGGGGTCGGAGGCCGGGGCTCAGTCGTAGACGATGACGCCGCGGATGTTCTTGCCGGCGTGCAGGTCCTCGTAGCCCTGGTTGATGTCGTCGAGCTTGTACCGCTTGGTGATCAGCTCGTCGAGCTTGATGGCACCCTCCTGGTAGAGCCGCAGCATCTTCAGCATGTCGGCGCTGGGGTTCTGGTCCCCGAACAGCGCGCCCCGGATCTCCTTGGTGAACAGCGCCAGCATGCTCGGGTTGATCGGGATGCCGACGTCGGTGAGGTCGCCGAGGCCGGTGATGACCACCCGGCCGCCCTTGCCGAGCGCCTCGACGCCCTGGGCGACGTGCTCGCCCTTGAGCACGCCCACGGTGATCAGGACCTTGTCCGCGCCCTGGCCGTTGGTGACGCTGCGACCGAACTCGGCGGCCTCGTCGATGCTCGCGAAGGCGTGCGTGGCGCCCAGCTCCATCGCCTTCTCGCGCTTGAAGTCGATGGGGTCGACGGCGATGACGTGGCTCGCGCCGGCGTGCGCAGCGCCCTGGACGGCGTTGATCCCGATGCCGCCGATACCCATGACGATGACGGTGTCGCCGGCCCGCACCTCGCCGGCCTGCACGGCGGTGCCCCAGCCGGTGCCGACGCCGCAGCCGACCAGGCAGGCGACGTCGAGCGGGATGTCCTTCGGGATCTTGACCGTGGAGCGGACGTCGACCGTCGTCACCTCGGCGAACGTGCCCAGCCCGCACATCTGGCCGACCGGGGTGCCGTCGGAGGTCTGGAAGCGGAAGCTCTCGGCGTCGTCCCAGCGGGAGCCGACCAGGAGGTTGGCGCCGGAGTCGCAGATGTACTGCTGGCCGTTCGCGCAGTACCGGCAACGGCCGCAGCCGGGGAGGAAGGAGAAGACGACGTGGTCACCCTCCGCGAAGTCCTTCGTCCCGGGGCCCACCGCGGTGACGACGCCGGCGCCCTCGTGGCCGCCGAGGAAGGGGTAGTGCCCGACGGGCATGTCCCCGGTGGCGATGTGGTCGTCGGAGTGGCACATGCCGGAGGCGGCGAGCTTGACCTGGAGCTCACCGACCTGGGGGTCGTCGGCGACCAGGTCGGTGATCTCCCACTTGCCGGGGGCTGAGCGCAGGATCGCGCCGCGGGTGTTCACGGGCACAGGAACCTCCTCGTCGCCCTCGTCGTCGAGGGCCGTCCACCTCATGCGCGGGCACGCATGCCTGCCGCGCACGCTATGACCCCGATCACACCCTGGGAAGGGGCATGCAACGTTGGCGCCGGGCCCACCGGCCTCGGTGCAACGTTCGGGGCACGCACACTGGTCCGGTGCCCCGCCCTCCGGTCGTCGTCGTCGGCGCGGGGCCCGTCGGGCTCACCGCCGCGCTGCTCCTGGCTCGCACCGGGCTCCCCGTCGTCGTCGTGGAGCGGCACGCGGCCCCCTATCCGCTGCCCCGCGCGGTGCACCTGGACGACGAGGTGTTCCGCGTGCTGCAGGCGGCCGGCGTGGCCGACGACGTCGCTCGCCGCTGCCGGCCGATGGCCGGGCTGCGCCTGCTGGACGCCGCCCACCGGGTGCTGGCGGAGTTCCGGCGCGCCCCGGACGCCGGCACGAACGGCTGGCCGCAGGGATCGTTCGTGCACCAGCCCGATCTGGAGGAGGTGCTGGCGGCCGCGGTCGCGTCGACGCCCGGGATCGAGGTGCACCGCGGGAGCGAGGTGACCGGGCTCGACCAGGACGGCGGCGGGGTGACCGTGCGGGTGACCGACCGAACCTCCGGGGCGGACCGGTCCGTCCGCGCGGTGGGGGTCCTCGGCTGCGACGGCGCGAACAGCACCGTGCGGCAGCTGATCGGCGCCCGGATGCGTGACCTCGGCCCCGCCGACCGCTGGCTCGTGGTCGATGCGCGCGCGCCGGTCCCGCTGCCGGTCTGGCCGGGGGTGCACCAGGTCTGCGACCCGGGCCGGGCGGCCACGTTCATGCCGGTGACCGGCGACCGCTACCGCTGGGAGTTCAGGTTGGTGCCAGGGGAGACGGCCGAGGAGCTCGCCGACCCGGCCTCGCTGGCGGCGCTGCTGGCCCCGGTCGCCCGCGGCACCGGGGTTGAGGTGGTCCGTGCAGTGGAGTACACGTTCCGGGCGCAGGTGGCCGACCGCTGGCGCGACGGCCGGGTGCTGCTGACCGGCGACGCCGCCCACCTCACCCCGCCGTTCGTGGGGCAGGGCCTGGGCCTGGGGCTGCGCGATGTGCACCAGCTGGCCTGGAAGCTCGCCGCCGTGCTGGCCGGGGAGTCCGGTGAGGAGCTGCTGGACACGTACCAGGCCGAGCGCGAGCCGCATGCCCGGGCGCTGATCCGGGTGGCGCTGCTGCTCGGGCGGCTGATCACCGGCGGCGGGCGCGGGGGCGCCGTCGCGCGCCGGGTCGTGCTGGCCGCCGTCCGACGGATCCCGGCCGTCGCCCGGCTGGCCACCGACAGCCGGACGCCGCCGCTGCGCCGCGGTCCGCTGGTCGACCGCGGCGGTCGGGCCGGCCGCCGGCTGGCCGGGACGCTGGTCCCGCAGCCGGAGGTGCTCGTCGACGGCCGGCCGTGCCGGCTGGACGACGTCCTCGGCGAGGGGTGGGCCGAGCTGTCCGCGGAGCTCGTGGTGCGCCGGGCCGACGGGACGGAGGTGCGGATCGCCGATCCCAGCGGCACGCTGCGCCGATGGCTGGGGTCGGCCACCGCGGTGCGGGTCCGCCCCGACCGCATCGTGGCCGCCGTCCGCCGGTGAGGCTCCCGCCCACCACCGAGAGCCGGTGCACCCGGACGGGTGTTCCGGCCGAGGAGGGCGCCTCGACCGCTTGTCCCGGCGGGCGGGCGTGGTGATCCTCGGTCGGTGAACGAGTGGTTGACGCGGGCGTCGCGCACGCAACTGGGGCTGATCATGGGGCTCTTCTGCGGGGCGGGTGCGGCGTTCGGCGTCGCGGTCCTCGGCGGGCAGGGCTGGAGCGCTGCCGTGCCCGGAGCCGTCGGAGCGGCGATCGGTGGAGGCCTGGTCGGGGCGACGCTGATGCACGGACAGCTCCGGCGCCAGGCAGAGGCGGTCGGCGTGCTGGGGGGACGCGCCCGGCGCGCCGCCGGGCGGGCGTCGCTGCGGGGGCCCGTACCCGAGGACCCGGAGACCCGCGCCGCCGCCTACGCGCTGGTGGAGCACGCACTCGCCGAACGCCGGCGCAACCGCGTTCCCAGCGTGGTCGGCGCGGTGGTCCTCCTCGCGATGACGGTCTACCTGGCCGTGCAGGCGTCACCCTGGTGGTGGGTCGGGGTGGCGGTCCTGGCCGGGTTGCTGGCGTACGGCTGGTTCGTGCTGCCCCGGCGGTTGCGGCGCCGGGCCGAGCTGCTGGACCCCGACGCCGGCTAGCGCGGCCGGCCGATGCCGACCGCGTAGAGGGTGCCCAGCACGGCACCCGGCGGGAGCGCCACGTAGAGCCACCACGGGTGGATCCCGCCCACGGTGGCCTCGAGGATCCCCCAGACCACCAGGTTCACCAGGCTGATGCACGCCCAGATGATCACGAGCACCTTCATCGCGGTGCCGGCGTCGTCGTCGCTGAACGCCCGGCGCGGCCCCGGGGGCGGGGGCAGCGCGGGCAGGTCGGCGGTGACCCGGGCAAGGTCGCCCCGGGTCCGCGCCGCCCACACGGCCTGCACCCGCTCGTCGAACTCGTGCAGGTCGAGCTGCCCGGCGTCGTGCGCCCGCTGCAGCCCGGCCTGCACGTCGGCGCGCTCGGCGTCGGAGATGCGGAGGTCCTCGGGGCGGACCGGCTGGCTCACACCGGACATCCTGGCAGGCGTCCGGCCCGGCGTCAGGCCTCGCGGCGCCGCCGGGCCGGGGAGGTGGCCAGGAGCGCGTTCTCCACCGCGGTGTCGCCGAGTGCCCGCTCGAACCCCGGGGGGACGACGAGGTCGTCGCGGGAGAGGTCGGCGACGTCGGAACGGCCGAGGCCGACCATCGCCGAGCCGAGCCCGTCGCGCAGCAGGTCGAGGACGTTCTCCACCCCGGCCTGGCCGTTGGCGGCGAGGCCCCAGAGGTAGGCGCGGCCGATCATGACCGCCTTCGCGCCCAGCGCCAGGGCCTTGGCGACGTCGCCACCGCGCCGGATCCCGCCGTCGAGCAGCACCTCGATCTGGTCGCCCACCGCGTCGGCGACCGCGGGCAGGGCCCGGACCGAGGCGGGGGTGCCGTCGAGGTTGTTGCCGCCGTGGTTGCTCACCGAGATGGCGGTGACGCCGGCGTCGACGGCGCGCTTGGCGTCGTCCACCCGCATGACGCCCTTGAGCATGAACGGGCCGTCCCACTGGGAGCGCAGCCAGGCGACGTCCTCCCACGTGGGCATCGGCGACTGTTGCCACATGCCGTAGGCGCCGAAGAACGTCGGCGCCGGCTCGCCCGGCGTCGCCACCATGTTGGGCACGGTGAGGTCGGGCAGCTTGCGGGTCCTCGCGAAGTCCAGCAGCCAGCGCGGCTTGACCAGCACCTGCGGCGCGTACTTGCGGGCGGCCTGGAAGTCGATCTTCTCCGGGATGAACGGGCTGCCCCAGTCGCGGCCGTAGGCGAACGACCAGTCGAGGGTCGCGATCATCCCGACGGCCCCGGCCTGCTTCGCCCGGTCCATCCGGGCGAGCATCTCGTCGCGCGTGCCCACCCAGTACATCTGGAAGAACGTCTGCGGGTTGGCTGCGACGACCTCCTCGATCGGCTTGCTGGCGAAGCTCGACAGGCCCATGGCCACCCCGCGGGCGGCAGCGGCCCGCGCGACGGCCACCTCACCGTCGGGGTGGACGGCCTGCACGCCGGTCGGGCTGATCATGACCGGCATCGACATGGGCTGGCCCATGACCGTCACGGCCGTGTTCCGCTCGTTGGCCAGCCCGGCGGTGTGCGGCGCGAAGCCGATCTCGGCGAAGGCGGCGAGGTTGTCCTCGAGGGTCAGGCCGCGCTCGGAGCCGGCGACCAGCGCGCCGTAGACGCCCTTCGGCAGCCGCTTCTTCGCCCGGCGCTGCGCCTCGGCGACCGATTCGAACCACGCGTTGGCCATGGGCATCTCCTTCGTCGGCCCGGTGCGCCGGGCGGTGGGTCGGCGCGAGGCCGGTGGCACTGAGTGTCAGGCTAGCGCCGTGGGTGAGACGGCGGCCACACCGGCCGCCCGGACGGGTCAGCCGCGCAGGCTGGGGAAGCCCGCCGCCATCTCGTCGAACGCCAGGTGCAGGTGCCCGGTCAGGGACGACGCGTCGTCGGCGAGCCAGGCCTCGAAGGCCGTCGTCGCCGCTGCGCGCGTGCTCGCCGCGACCAGGCGGGGCAGCAGCCCGCTGGGGGAGCTGCCCGTCCGGGCGGCGACGTGCTGGGCGACGACCCGGTCGACCTCGGCGAAGCGCAGCTGGCTGTGGGCCAGCAGGGCGGGCTCGGTGAGGATCAGCCGCATGCGCTCCCGCAGCAGCGGCAGCTCGGCTGCCGGGTAGTCGTTGACCTCGAGGTACGCCGCGCAGACCGAGGTGAGCACCGGCTGCGCCGGGTCGGCCGCGGCGAGCAGCTGCTGGAGCCGGGCGACGTGACCGGCGAAGTCGCCCCACACGGCGTCGGCCTTGGTGGGGAAGTAGCGGAAGAAGGTCCGGCGGCTGATGCCGGCGGAGTCGGCGACCTCGTCGCTGGTGACCTCCTCGAAGCCGCGCACGGTGAAGAGGTCCAGGGCCGCGCGCTCGACCCGGGCGCGCCCCGCCGGCGCCGTCCTCGTCTCCACCACGCGCGCATTCTGCCCGGTGGGCGTGGCGCCCGGCGCCCGCCGACCCCGCTCTTGCTCCTGGCACCGGGTGTCACTAACGTCCGCCTCGACCATGTGACCGCGTTCACGGAGGCCCCCATGCCCGAGCCCACCCAGACCGACGTCGCCGCCGCCGAGTTCCGGACCCCCGAGGCCCCCGCCACCGAGGAGGCCCTCGTCGAGGAGTCGCTCGTCGAGGAGGTCTCCATCGACGGCATGTGCGGCGTGTACTGATCGACGCCGTGCCGACGACGAACGGGACCGGCCCGGCGACCGGGACGGCCGCCGCCTTCGACGCGGAGCTGCCCTGGCGCCGGGCCCGTTCCGTCGCGCTGCGGCCGGAGCCGTTCGGCGCGCTCGTCTACCACTTCGGCAACCGGAAGCTGTCGTTCCTGAAGTCGAAGACGCTGGTCGCGGTCGTCGAGGCGCTGGGCGACCACCCCAGCGCGGCGGCGGCCCTGACCGCGTGCGGCGTCCCCGACGCCCAGCGCGGCGCCTACGTGAAGGCGCTGGCCGACCTCGCCCGCTCGCAGATGATCGAACGCCGGGAGACCCAGTGACCGCAGTGCTGCCCGCCCGCCCCGAGCGCCCCACCGGCGGGCGGCTGATCGACCAGTTCGAGTACGGGCTGGACGCCCCGATCTGCCTGACCTGGGAGCTCACCTACGCCTGCAACCTGGCGTGCGCCCACTGCCTGTCCTCCTCGGGCCGGCGCGACCCGCGCGAGCTCTCCACCGCCGAGGCCGAGGCGGTCATCGACGAGCTGCAGCGGATGCAGGTCTTCTACGTCAACGTCGGCGGCGGCGAGCCCACGGTGCGGCCGGACTTCTGGCACCTGCTCGACTACGCCATCGGCCACGACGTCGGGGTCAAGTTCTCCACCAACGGCGTCAAGCTGGACAAGCAGCGGGCCGCGCAGCTGGCCCGCACCGACTACGTCGACGTGCAGATCTCCCTGGACGGCGCCACCGCCGAGGTCAACGACCGCGTCCGCGGCACCGGCTCCTACGCCACCGCGATCCGGGCGTTGGAGAACCTGGCCGAGGCCGGGATGAAGGACTTCAAGGTCTCCGTCGTCGTCACCCGGGAGAACGCCGGCCAGCTGGACGAGTTCAAGGCGCTCACCGACTCCTTCGGCGCCCAGCTGCGGATCACCCGGCTGCGCCCCTCGGGCCGCGGGGCCGACGTCTGGGACCAGCTGCACCCGACGGCCCAGCAGCAGCGGGAGCTGTACGACTGGCTGCTGGCCAACGGCGAGGGCGTGCTGACCGGCGACTCGTTCTTCCACCTGTCGGCGTTCGGCGAGGCGCTGCCGGGGCTCAACCTCTGCGGCGCCGGCCGGGTGGTCTGCCTGATCGACCCGGTGGGCGACGTCTACGCCTGCCCGTTCGCCATCCACGAGAACTTCCTCGCCGGCAACGTGCGCTCACCCGGCGGCTTCCGGAAGGTGTGGCAGGAGAGCGAGCTGTTCGCCGACCTGCGCAGCCCGCAGACCGGCGGCGCCTGCACGAAGTGCGCGCACTTCGACGCCTGCCGCGGTGGCTGCATGGCCGCGAAGTTCTTCACCGGGCTGCCGCTGGACGGCCCCGACCCCGAGTGCGTGCAGGGCTACGGGGAGACGGCGCTGGCGGCCCGCGACGTCGAGCTGGTCACCCCGCGCAGCCACATCGACCACTCGCACAAGGGCCCGGTCCGCGGGCAGCCCACGCTGCTCGGCATGCCCGCGCTGCCGCCGGCGAAGGCCTGCGACGAGTCGCCCCTGGCGGGCCTCGACCTGCGCTGAACCCCGGCGCCGGCCCGCGGGGCCGGCGCCGGGCGGCCGCTGCTAGAGGTCGACCTTCTTGTTCTCCCCCGCGTCGATCCGCTCGCCGGTGGCCTTGGCCTTCACGAAGCTGAACGCGGTGGCCAGCCGGCCGCCCGGGCTGTCCCAGTACTCCGCCGAGTCGCCCTCGACCTTGATCAGCACGACGTCGCGGTCCTCGGGGCGGTTCGGGAACCAGGCCTCGACGCCGCCGTTCCACAGCTCCTTCTTCTTGGCCAGGTCGTCCACCACGACGGCGTGACCGGTGAGCGACACCCAGGTGCCGCCGGAGCCGATGCCGACGTTCACCTGGGGCTGCGCGGCGATGTGCGCCACCGGGTGGGAGCCGCGCTCGGCGAAGAACCAGAGGTCGCCGTCGAACTCGACCTCCTGCAGCGTCATCGGGTGGCTGGTCAGCTTCCCGCCGGGAGCGATCGTGGTGAGGAAGCCGAAGCGCTCCCCCTTGATCAGCTCGGCGACCTTGCGGGTGTCCTCGGTACTCATGCCGGGCTGGTGCCCACGGTGGTCCCGCCCGACACCCCTCAGCGCGCGTCGAGGTAGCGCCAGGCGCCGTCCTCCCGGACGAACCGGCTGATCTCGTGCTGGCTGCCACGCTGGCCGCCGGCGACGTACCAGGCGCGGAACTCCACGGTCCCCTCGGTGGCGAGCAGCCCGCCGCCGGTGGTCGCGAGCACGTCCAGGCCGGTCCAGCGCACCTGCGGATCGAGCTCCACCGACGCCGGCCGGGTGGTGGAGTGCCAGCTGGTCAGCAGGTGGCCGGCGTCGCCGACGGCGAAGGCGCTGTACCGCGACCGCATGAGCTGCTCGGCGGTGGCCGCCGTCGCCTCGCCGGCGTGCAGGCGTCCGCAGCACTCGGCGTAGGGCAGGCCGGTGCCGCACGGGCAGCGTCGGGGAGCCATGGGGCCAGTCTGCCGTCGTGCGAGGCTGGCCCGGTGACCTCCCTCGGCGACGCCACCTGGCCAGAGCTGCCCGAGCGGCCGCTCCTCGTCGTCCCCCTGGGATCGGTGGAGCAGCACGGCCCGCACCTGCCGCTGGCGACCGACACCCGGACGGCGGAGACGGTGGCGCAGGCCGCGGTGCCCGGGATCGGTGGCGCGCTGCTCGCCCCGGCGATCCCCTACGGGGCGAGCGGGGAGCACGAGGGGTTCCCGGGCACGGTGTCGATCGGCACGGAGGCGCTGACGACCCTGCTCGTGGAGTACGGGCGATCGGCCTGCCGCTGGGCGGGGCGGGTGCTGGTCGTCAACGGCCACGGGGGCAACTACTCCGCCCTGCGGGCGGCGGTGCCGCTGCTCCGGGCCGAGGGGCGGGACGTGGCCTGGTGGCAGCTCGCCGTTGCCGGCGGCGACGCCCACGCCGGCCGCACCGAGACGTCGCTCATGTTGCACGTGGAACCTGCTGGGGTCCGCCGGGAACGGGCGGAGGCGGGGGAGACGGCGCCGCTGCGGGAGCTGCTGCCCCGGATGCGCGCCGAGGGCGTGCGGGCGGTCAGCCCGAACGGGGTGCTCGGGGACCCGGCGGGCGCGTCGGCGGCCGAGGGGGCGGAGCTGGTGGCGGACCTGGCCGGCCGGCTGGCTGCCGCCGTGGCGACCTGGCGCATCGACGACGCGGGGCGGCTCCGGGAGTGATCCCGGAACCGCCCCGCGCCGGAGGTGGTGGCCCGATCAGTTCAGGGCGTCGGCGAACAGCGGCACGCTGTTCTCGATCGCGTACAGCAGGCCCGGTGCCGAGGCGCTGGAGAAGGCGTTGAGCAGCGTCAGGTCGTCGAGGACGACGGCGCGACCCTCCTGGACGGCGGGCAGCGACTGCCACACCGGGCTGCCGGTGAACGCCGAGGCCTCGACGAAGATCGGGAAGACCACGGTCAGCTCGGCGTCGAGCAGGGTGAGCTGCTCCTCGCCGATGGGCACAAAGAAGTTCTCGGTCGCCAGCGCCTCGATCTCGGCCTTGTTCTCGAAGCCGAGCTGCTCCATGAACTGCACCCGCGAGTCGCCGGTGAGGTAGACGTTCCAGCCCTCGGCGGAGTAGGCGCCGACGGCGACCTCGGTGCCCTGGAACTCGGGGTGCTCCTCCCGGGCCTGCTCGAACGCCGCCTCGACCTCGGCCGCGAGCTCGTCGGCCTCCTCGCCCCTGCCGAGCGCCTCGCCGATCATCTCCAGCTGCTGCTGCCAGGTCGTCTGGTACGGGCCGACCCCTTCGGGCTGGCCGATCGTCGGGGCGATCTCGTTCAGCAGGTCGTAGCGCTCCTGGTCGCCGGACGAGCGGGTGTCGAGGATGAGGTCGGGCTGCAGCGCCGCTATCTGCTCGAAGCTGGGCTCGAGCGTGCCGATGATCACGGGGGGCTCGTCGTAGCCCTGCTCGACCCAGTCCCCGAGACCGTCGTCGCCGCCGACCGCCAGCCAGTCGCTGGCGCCCACCGGCTCCACACCGAGCGCGAGGGCGGTCTCGGCGTCGGACCAGCCGAGCGCCACCACCCGCTCGGGCTCCTCCTCGACCGTGACCTCGCCGAAGGCGGTCTCCACCGTCACGGGGAACGCCGACGACGAGTTCCCGGTCGTGTTCCCGGCCGCCCCGCCGTCGGAGGTGGCGGGCTCGTCGCCGGAACCGCAGCCGGTGACGACGAGAGCGGTGGCCGCGAGCGCGGCGGCACCCCGGAGGGCGGAAGGGAAAGGCATGACACAACTCCTTGGCGGGTCAGGTAAGGGTGACCTAAGCACAAGAACCTGGGAGCGGGGCGGCCGGGACCGGATCGTTACTGTCGCGGGGCCCGTACGGCGGGAGCCGAGGGCACCGACGCGCGAGGAGGGCCGGGCATGAGCGGGGCGATCGAGGGCCGCGAGGGCTGGCTGGTCGTGATCGACCTGCAGCACGTCTTCGGCGAGCAGGACTCGCCGTGGACCGCGCCGCGGTTCGAGGAGTCCGCCCGCGCGTCCGCCGGCTGGTCGAGGCGTTCGGCGAGCGGGTGGTCTGGACCCGGTTCGTGGCGCCCGCGGAGCCGGTGGGGGCGTGGAAGGAGTACTACGCGCAGTACGACTTCGCGCTGCAGCCCCCCGACGCGCGGTGCTACCAGCTCGTCGAGGACCCGGGCGGCGCCCCGGTCGTGGACGCCACCACGTTCGGCAAGTGGGGGCCGCGGCTGGCCGAGGTGGTCGGCGAGGGTCCTCTCACCGTCGCCGGGGTGGCCACCGACTGCTGCGTCATCTCCACCGTGCTCCCGGCGGCCGACGCGGGGGTGCACGTCCGCGTGGTCACCGACGCGTGCGCCGGGGCGGGCGACGAGGAGCACGAGCGGGCCCTGCAGGTGATGGCCGGCTACGCACCCCTGGTCTCGTTCGCCACGACGGACGAGGTCCTGGCGCAGGGATGATCCCCGCCCCGCCGGAGCGCCGGCTGCCCGACGGGTTCGCCGTGCGGCTCGACCCGCGCACCCGCCGGCGCGACGGCGGCGCGACCCTGCTCGGGGGTTCCCCGCTGCGGCTGATCCGGCTGTCCCCGCGCGCGGCGGGGCTGCTGGCCACCGACCGCCTGGTGGTCGGCGACGCGACCGGTGCCGCCCTGGCCGCGCGGCTCCTCGACGCCGGCCTCGCCCACCCGGAGCCGCCGCCGGACGCCGGCGGGGCGGACGTGACCGTCGTCGTCCCGGTGAAGGACCGACCGGCCGGGCTTGGCCGGCTGCTCGCCGCGCTGCGCGCCGATCCGCGGACGGCGGCTGTGCCCGTGGTCGTCGTCGACGACGGCTCGGCGGCGCCGGTCACCGCTCCCGACGGCGTCCGCGTCCTCCGGCACGAGGTGTCCCGGGGCCCGGCGGCTGCCCGCAACGCCGGCCTGGCCGCGGCAGGCACCGAGCTGGTCGCGTTCCTCGACTCCGACTGCGTCCCCCTCCCGGGCTGGCTGGGCCGGCTGCGGCCGCACCTGGCCGATCCCCGGCTGGCCGTGGTGGGCCCCCGGATCGTGCCGCTGGCGGGCGCGGCACGCGGGTGGACGAGCCCCTACGAGGACGTCGCCGGCGCGCTCGACATGGGCCCGGAGCCGGCGGCGGTGCGGCCGCTGTCGGCGGTGTCCTACCTGCCGAGCGCGGCCCTGCTGGTGCGCCGGTCGGCCCTGGGCGCGGGCTTCGACGAGGCGATGCGGGTCGCCGAGGACGTCGACCTGGTCTGGCGGCTGACCGCGGCGGGCTGGCGGGTGCGGTACGAACCGGCGGCCGAGGTCGCGCACGAGCACCCGGCGCGCACCGCAGACTGGCTGCGGCGGCGCGCCTTCTACGGCACCGGCGCCGCCCTGCTGGCCGCGCGGCACGGGTCGGCGGTGTCCCCCCTGGTGATCGCGCCGGAGACGGCGCTCACCTGGGCGCTGCTGCTCGCCGGGAGGCGGTGGGGGCGGGCGGCCGGGGTCGCCGTGCTGGGGGTCACCGTGGCCCGGCTCGCGCGCCGGCTGGCCCGGCCGGGGGAGGCCGTCCCGGCCGCGCTCGCCACCGGCCTCGTGGTGCGCGGCCTCGCCGCGTCGGGCCGGGCGCTGACCCGCGCGGCCACCCGGCACCACTGGCCGGTGGCCGCCGCCGGGGCGATCGCCTCCCGGCGCGTGCGCAGGGCCGTGCTGGCGGCGGCGCTCGCCGACGGGTTGCTGGCCTGGACACCGCACCGGGGCCGGGTCGGACCGGTCCGTCACCTCCTGGCGCGGCGGCTCGACGACCTCGCCTACGGGGCGGGCCTGTGGGCCGGGGCCGTGCGGGCCCGCGACGTCCGGCCCCTGCTGCCGGCGCGCCCACCCCGCTGACGACCCGCCCGGCCGCGGAATGCGCGGCGGGCCTCGCGCCTTGCACGGCGTCGTACTGCGGTTCGACCAGCGTGGGTCCCGCTCAGCACCGATCGACGGGAAACCCGTGACCACCACCCAGGACCGCCCCCAGCCGCAGGCGACCCCCGATGCGCCCGCGCGACCGGGCGCCGCCCGCACCGCGCTGACGCTCGGCGCCTTCGTCGCCCTCGGCCCGCTGACCATCGACATGTACCTGCCGGCGCTGCCCAGCATCACCAGCGACCTGCTCACCACCTCGGCGACCGTGCAGCTGACCCTCACCGGCACGCTGATCGGCCTGGCGCTCGGTCAGCTGGTGCTCGGCCCGCTGTCGGACGCGTACGGCCGCCGCGGGCCGCTGCTGGCCGGCACCGCGCTGCACGTCGTCGCCTCGCTGCTCGTGCTCGTCGCGCCGACCATCGCCGTCCTCGGCGCGCTGCGGGTGCTGCAGGGCGTGGGCGCCGCCTCCGGCGCGGTCATCGCCCTCGCCGTGGTACGCGACCTCTACGACGGCCGCGCCGCGGCGACGATGCTCTCCCGGCTGTTCCTGGTGCTCGGCGCCGCGCCGGTGCTGGCGCCCACCATCGGCGGGGAGATCCTGCGCTTCACCACCTGGCGCGGGGTGTTCGGCGTGCTGGCGGCCTACGGCCTGCTGCTGCTGGTCGTCGGGTGGGCGACGCTGCGGGAGACCCTGCCGCCCGCGCGGCGGAGCAGCGCCGGGGTGCTCGGGACGCTGCGGGTCTACCGCGGCCTGTTGCACGACCGCGTCTACGTCGGGCTGGTGCTGGTCGCCGGCCTCACGATGGCCGGGCTGTTCAGCTACGTCTCCGGCTCCGCGTTCGTCTACCAGGACCAGTTCGGGCTCGACGAGCAGCAGTTCGGGCTGCTGTTCGGCGCCGGCGCGTTCTGGCTGATCGCCGCCACCCAGCTCAACCCGCTGCTGCTGCGCCGCTGGTCGCCGCAGACGCTCCTCGTGGCCGGCACCGTGGCCGGCGCGCTCGCCGGCGCCGCGCTGGTCGGGCTGGCCGGCACGGGGACCGGTGGCCTGGTCGCCGTCACCGGGGCGCTGTGGGCGGTGCTGTTCGCGTGCGGGCTCGCGCTGCCCAACGCCCCGGCGCTGGCGCTGTCCCGGCACGGCGAGGCGGCCGGGAGCGCGGCGGCCCTGCTGGGCGCCATCCAGTTCGGCGTCGGCGCGGCGGTCTCCCCGGTCGTCGGCCTCCTGGGCAACGACGCGGTGGCGATCGGCCTCGTCGTCGTCACGGCGCTGGTCCTGGCGATCGTCGTGCTGGCCGCCGTCGTCCGGCCGTGGCAGCTGCCGGCCGGGGATGCGGCGGCGGCCCCGGCGCACTGACCCGCGCCGGCCGCTCTGGTGGAAACCGCCGGCAGCGGCCACGATGACCGGGAGATGAGCGACTCCCCGTGGCGCGGCCGGTGACCACCGCCGTCAACCCGTGGCTGGCGCTGCCCGACGGGTCGCCGTCGGCCGCCCGCACGCGCCGGTTGCGCGCGGCGCACGAACGCCTGGTCACCGCCGGTGCGCTGCCCGTCGACGACGCCGTCCGCCCGGTCGTCCGCGACTCGTGGCGGCGCTCCCTCGGCAGCGGCGTGGACCCCGACGGCGGGCTGCCCCCCGTGGAGCTGCTGGACGCCGACCTGCTCGCCTACCGGGCGGCCCACCCGCTGGCGCCGGTGCTGCCGGTGATCCGCCGGCTGCTGGTGCAGGACGCCGAGGCCGACCGGATGATCGTGGCGGTCACCGACGCCGCGGGGCGGATGCTCTGGGTGGAGGGCGACCGCCGGCTGCGGGCGCAGGCCGAGGGCGTGAACTTCGTGGCGGGCGCTCGCTGGTCGGAGGAGGTGGCCGGCACGAACGCGCCCGGGACGGCGCTGGCTGTCGACTCCGCCGTGCAGATCTACGGCAGCGAGCACTTCCGGCGCTCGGTGCAGCCCTGGAGCTGCTCGGCCGCGCCGGTGCACGACCCGGCAACCGGTGCGCTGCTCGGCGTCATCGACGTCACCGGTGGCGACCACGTGGCCAGCCCGCACGTGCTCACCCTCGTCCGCGCGACGGTGGCCGCCGTCGAGTCGGAGCTGCGCTGGCTGAACCGGGAGCGGCTCACCACCGGCCCGGCCACCGGGGCGCCCGCACCGGCGGCGGCGCGCCTGGAGGTGCTCGGCCGGGAACGCGCCCGGCTGCTGCTGCCCGGCGGGCCGCTGGAGCTGTCTGTCCGCCACTCGGAGCTGCTGTTCCTGCTGGCAGAGGCGGCCGCCTCGGGGCAGGGCCGGGACGCCGCCCAGCTCGCCGCCGAGGTGCACGCCGGGTCCGCGGCGACCGTCACGGTGCGGGCGGAGCTGTCGCGGCTGCGCCGCCTGGTGGGCAGCGAGCTGCTCGCGTCCCGCCCCTACCGCCTGGTCGGCCGGCTGCACACCGACGTGGAGCAGGTGCGCCGGCTCGTCGCGCGCGGGGAGGTCGGTGCCGCGCTGGAGCACTACGCGGGGCCGGTGCTGCCCGGCTCCCAGGCGCCGGGGGTGCGGCAGGCCCGCGACCGACTGCTGGCGGTGCTCCGCCGGGCAGTGCTCACCGGGCGCCGCCCCGACCTGCTGCTGCGCCTCGCCCAGCTGCCCGAGGTGCGGGAGGACGCCGGGGTCTGGCAGGCGCTGTGCGAGGTCCTCCCGGCGGGCTCGCCCCGCCGGGCGGCGGTGACGGCGCACCTGCACCGCCTGCGGCTGGCCGGCCGCACGCGCTGATCCGCCCGGTGCGGGAATGCTGAGGGCTGCTCACGACTTCGCAGCTGGCGTGACCGCAGCACCCCTCGTCGACCGACCACCCCTGAGCCCCGTCCGGGTCGTCGTGGCCATCGTGGCGCTGGCGCTCGGCGGGTTCGCGATCGGCACCACCGAGTTCGTGACCATGGGCCTGCTGCCCGACATCGCCGAGGGCGTGGGCGTCGACATCCCCTCGGCCGGCCACGTCATCTCCGCCTACGCCCTCGGCGTCGTGGTCGGCGCCCCGGTGATCGCGGCGATGAGCGCCCGCCTGCCCCGGCGCGCGCTGCTGGTCGGCCTGATGGGTGCCCTGCTGGTCGGCAACGTGCTCACCGCCCTGGCGCCGGGCTACCCGACGCTGCTGGGCGCCCGGTTCCTCGCCGGCCTGCCGCACGGCGCCTACTTCGGCGTGGCCTCGCTGGTCGCCGCGTCGCTGGTCGCGCCGCGGCTCCGTGGCCGCGCGGTCAGCTCGGTGATGCTCGGCCTGGCCGTCGCGCTGGTCGCCGGCGTCCCGGCCGCGACCTGGCTGGGGCAGGCGGCCGGCTGGCGGGCGTCGTACTGGCTGGTGGTCGTCCTGGCCGCGGCCACGGTGGCGGCCGTGCTCGTCGTCGTCCCGCCGTCACCGGGGCGGCCCGACGCGACGGTGCGGGGCGAGCTGGGCGCGCTGCGCCGGCCGCAGGTGCTGCTCACCCTGGGGGTCGGCGTCGTCGGCTTCGGCGGCATGTTCGCGCTCTACAGCTACATCGCCCCGGTCGTCACCGACGTCGCGGGCCTCTCCCGGGGCACCCTGCCCGTGGTCCTGCTGGTGTACGGGATCGGCGGGATCATCGGGACGGCGCTGGCCGGGCGGCTGGGCGACTGGTCGCTCTTCCGCTCGCTCGTCGGCGCCCTGGTGGCCCTGATGGTGCTGCTCGCCGTGGTCGCCGGGGTCGCGTCCTGGGTGCCCGGCCTCGTGGCCGGCGTCTTCCTGGTCTCGGTCAGCGGCTCGACCCTGGCGATCCTGCTGCAGCTGCGGCTGATGGAGACCGCGGGGGAGGCGCAGATGCTCGGGGCCGCCCTCAACCACTCGGCCCTCAACATGGCCAACGCCCTCGGCGCCTGGGCCGGCGGGCTCGTCATCGCCGCGGGCCTCGGCTACCGGGCGCCCAGCGCCGTCGGCGCCGGGCTGGCGGCCGCCGGGCTGATCCCGCTCGCGGTCTCCGCCGTCCTCCGCCGCCGTGAGGGGGCGGGCCGGGACGCGCCGGGCGCGGGGGCCCGTTCCGCGGAGGCCTACGCCTCCGCGCCCTGGGACTCGTCGGTCCGCGGGGACAGCAGTGCCCCGAGCGCGGTCTCGATCCGCCGGCCGTAGCGGTTCGCGTACCGGATCCCCGGCCTCCCCGGGCCCTGGTCCAGGCGGGCGGGGAGCCCGTCGGCGACCAGCCGGTCGACCACCGCGGCGGTCAGCGCCGGGTCGTCGGTGAACGAGAACCCGGTTTCCATGGCCCGCCACTTCCGGCGGTCGAGCACCACCAGGGCGGTCACGACCGCCGCGGGACCCGCACCGGCCCGGGCCGGTAGCGGCCACCCCGTCGGCCGCAGCACCGGCACGGACGCCGCCGCAGCGGCGGAGCAGGCCCCGAGGAGGGCGCCCCAGCCCACCGCGTCGAGCCGCGCCGTCCGCAGGAACGACCGCCGTCGGCGACGGGCGAACCAGGGCTGCGGCCGGAGCGGCACCACGGATCCCACGGGTCACCGATCCCGGGAGCGCGCGGTCACCGGCATCATCGGCCGAGACTAGGTAGACCCGGGTCCCGGCACCACGCCTGCCGCCCCCTTTCTGCTCCGGACGGCCGTGCCGCGCGCGGTGAGCTGCAACGGGGACGCAACGTTGTCCCGCCGGCGGTGCCGCGGCCGTCCACCACCGGAGCGCCCGGAAATCCTGGTCTTTCCGGGGGACTTCGGCTCCCACCGGCGGATCGGGGCAGGCTCGCGTGCAGTTAAGCGTGGCCAAAGTCACTCCTTTCGGGTCAGACTCCGCGGCAGGTCCACGGTCGACCGTGGGCGCGGTCTGCAACGAGGGACCCCTGCAACGAGGCGGAGGACTGATGACCCGGATCAGCGTGCGGGTGGACGGGGCGTCCTACCAGGACGACGTCGAACCCCGGACACTGCTCGTGCACTACCTGCGCGAGCAGCTCGGCAAGGTCGGGACCGTGGTCGGTTGCGACACCAGCAACTGCGGTGCCTGCACCGTCCACCTGGACGGCGAGGCCGTGAAGAGCTGCACCGTGCTGGCGGTCCAGGCCGACGGTGCCGAGGTGACCACCATCGAGGGCGTCGCCCGCGACGGCGAGCTGCACCCGGTGCAGAAGGCCTTCCACGAGATGCACGGGCTCCAGTGCGGCTACTGCACCCCCGGGATGATCATGGCCTCGATCGACCTGCTCCAGGACAACCCCGACCCGAGCGAGGACGAGGTGCGGGAGGGCATCGAGGGCAACCTCTGCCGCTGCACCGGCTACCAGAACATCGTCCGCGCCGTGCAGCAGGCCGCCGGTGAGCTGCGTGGCGCCGGCAGCGGCTCCGTCTCGCCCGCGGCGGTCGACACCGCCGCCGCGCCGCACGTGGTGGGGCAGGCATGACCGCCGTGGGGGAGCGCACCGGCGCCCCGGCCCCCGAGATCGGCAAGGCGCGCCGCCGCAAGGAGGACGCCCGGCTGATCACCGGCGAGACCACCTGGACCGACAACATGGTGCTGCCGGGGATGCTGCACCTCGCGGTCGTGCGCTCACCCGTAGCGCACGCGCGGATCACGAACGTCGACGTCAGCGCCGTCCGGGAGGCGCCCGGCGTCATCGCCGTCTACACGGGTCAGGACCTCGCCGAGGAGCAGGGCTCGCTGCCCTGCGCCTGGCCGGTCACCCCGGACATGGTCAACCCCGGGCACCCGTCGATCGCCGTCGACCAGGTCAACCACGTCGGCGAGGCGGTCGCGGTGATCGTGGCGCGCAGCAAGACCGCGGCGCAGGACGCCGTCGAGCTCGCGGACATCGACTACGAGCCGCTGCCGGTGGTACTGGACATGGAGGAGGCGGTGAAGGAGGGCGCGGACCTGGTCCACGACCACCTGGAGTCCAACACCAGCTACCACTTCGTCTTCGACGCCGGCGAGATGGGCACCGGCGCGGACACCGAGCAGGCGTTCGCCGACGCCGACGTCGTCGTCAGCCGGCGGCTGATCCAGCAGCGGCTGATCCCGGCGTTCATGGAGCCGCGCTCGGTCGTCGTCCAGCCGCAGGGCGACAACTACACGATGTGGTCGGCGACCCAGATCCCGCACATCCTGCGGGTGATGGCGGCGATGGTCACCGGCATCCCCGAGCACAAGCTGCGTGTCGTCGCCCCCGACGTCGGCGGCGGGTTCGGCGGGAAGCTGCAGGTCAACCCGGAGGAGATCCTCTGCCTGCTGATCGCCCGGCGCCTGGGCAAGCCGGTCAAGTGGACCGAGACCCGCAGCGAGTCGCTGATGACCGCGCACCACGGGCGCGACCAGATCCAGTACGTCGACGTCGCCGCCGACCGCGAGGGCAACCTCAAGGGCCTGCGCGTGCGGCTGCTCGCCGACATGGGCGCCTACCTGCGGCTGATCACTCCCGGTGTTCCGGCCCTGGGCGCCTTCATGTTCCCGGGCATCTACAAGTTCCCGGCCTACCGGTTCGAGTGCGACGGGGTGTTCACCAACAAGGTGCCCACCGACGCCTACCGCGGCGCCGGCCGCCCGGAGGCCACGTTCGCGATCGAGCGGATCATGGACGAGCTCGCCGTCGAGCTCGGCATGGACCCCCTCGAGCTGCGCCGCAAGAACTGGATCAAGGCCGAGGAGTTCCCGTTCACGACGGTGGCCGGGCTGGCGTACGACAGCGGTGACTACGACACCGCGACGCAGCAGGCGCTGGAGCTGCTCGGGTACGACGAGCTCCGTGCCGAGCAGCAGCGGCGGCGGGAGTCGAACGACCCGGTGCAGCTGGGCATCGGCATCTCCACCTTCACCGAGATGTGCGGGCTGGCCCCCTCCCGGGTGCTCGGCTCGCTCTCCTTCGGCGCCGGCGGCTGGGAGCACGCGGCGATCCGCATGCTGCCCACCGGCAAGGTCGAGGTCGTCACCGGCTCGACGCCGCACGGCCAGGGCCACGAGACGGCGTGGAGCCAGCTGGTCGCCGACTCCCTCGGCGTGCCGTTCGAGGACGTCGAGGTGCTGCACGGGGACACCGCGATCGCCTCCCGCGGGCTGGACACCTACGGCTCCCGGTCGCTGGTGGTCGGCGGCTCGGCGGTGGTCAAGGCGGCGGACAAGGTGATCGCCAAGGCCCGCAAGATCGCCGCGCACCTCCTGGAGGCCAGCGAGGACGACCTCGACTTCGAGGGCGGGAAGTTCTCCGTGCGGGGGACCCCGGGCACCGGGCTCGGCATCCAGGAGATCGCGCTGGCGATCTTCGCGGCGCACGACTACCCGGAGGGGATCGAGCCCTCGATCGACGCCGAGGCGACGTTCGACCCGGAGAACTTCTCCTTCCCCCACGGCACGCACCTGTGCGCCATGGAGGTCGACACCGAGACCGGGTTCGTGAAGATCCGCAAGTACGCCTGCGTCGACGACGTCGGCACGATCGTGAACCCGCTGATCGTCGAGGGGCAGGTGCACGGCGGGCTGGCGCAGGGGATCGCCCAGGCGCTGTACGAGGAGGCCGTCTACGACGCCGACGGCAACCTCACCACCGGCACCTTCGTCGACTACCTGGTGCCCGCGGCATCGGACCTGCCGCACTTCGACACCGGCAACACGGTGCACACAGCGCCGGGCAACCCGATCGGCGCCAAGGGCGTGGGGGAGGCCGGCTGCATCGCCTCGACGCCCGCGGTGGTCAACGCCGCGCTGGACGCCGTCCGGCACCTGGGCGTGCAGGACATCCGGATGCCGCTGACCCCCGAACGGGTCTGGCGGGCCATCCACGCCGGAGGCGACGGCGGCGACCGGGCATCGGCCCGGACGAACGCGCAGGCCGTCGACTCCACCGACGCCCCGTCCACCTCCGGAGGTGCCCAGTGATCCCCGCGCCGTTCGAGTACGCGCGTCCGACCAGCGTCGACGAGGCGCTGGAGGCGATCGCCGCCGGCGGGGAGGACGTGAAGATCCTCGCCGGCGGGCAGTCGCTCATCCCCGTCATGCGGCTGCGGCTGGCCGCGCCGGAGACCGTCGTCGACCTGGGGCGGGTCGCCGAGCTGCGGGGGGTGCGGGACGACGGCGACGCGATCGTCATCGGCGCGATGACCACCCACTCCGACGTCCTCGCCGACCCGCTGATCGCGCAGCACGGCCCGCTGATCGCCGAGGCCACCGGCACGGTGGCCGACCGGCAGGTGCGCCACCGGGGCACCTTCGGCGGGGCCCTCGTGCACGCCGACCCGGCCGGTGACCTGCCGTCCGTGGCGCTGGCGCTCGACGCCGAGTTCGTGATCGCCGGGCCCGAAGGACGCCGGACCGTCGGTGCCGCAGACTTCTTCGTCGACTACCTCACCACCGCGGTCGAGGAGGGCGAGCTCCTGGTGGAGGTGCGGGTGCCGAAGCTCGCCGGCCAGTGGGGCATGCGGTACGAGAAGTTCAACCGCGTGGCGCAGGCCTGGTCGATCGTCGCGGTGGCCGCCGCGGTGCGCCGCGAGGACGGGCACATCGCCGAGGCGCGGATCGGGCTGACCAACATGGGCCCGACGCCGCTGCGGGCCGGCGCGGTGGAGGCCGCGCTGTCCGGGGCCGAGGCGACGCCCGAGGCGATCGCCGCGGCGTCCGCCCGCGCCGCCGAGGGGACCGAGCCGAGCAGCGACCTCAACGCGCAGGCGGACTACCGGCAGCACCTGGCGACCGTCCTCACGCGCCGGGCGGTGACGGCCGCCGCGGGGCTGTAGCTTGTCGAAGGACCCCCTTGCCCCCCAGCACTCGCAGGCTCGCGCCGGGTCCCTGCAAGGGGGCCGTGCCAGTCCGTCACCCGGAGGTTGACCCGTGCAGCTGGAGAACTCGTTCACCGTCCCGGTGCCCGTCGACGAGGCCTGGCGGGTGCTGCTCGACATCGAGCGGATCGCCCCGTGCATGCCCGGCGCGGCGCTGGACTCCGTCGACGGTGACGACTTCACCGGGCGGGTGAAGGTCAAGCTCGGGCCGATCAACCTGACCTACCAGGGGAAGGCGTCGTTCATCGAGAAGGACGAGGCCGCGCACCGGGCGGTCATCGACGCCCGGGGCAAGGACCAGCGGGGCAACGGGACGGCGGCGGCGGTGGTCACCGCCAACCTCCGCGCGGAGGGCTCGGTCACGCGGGTCGACGTGCTCACCGACCTGAACATCACCGGGCGTCCGGCCCAGTTCGGGCGCGGCGTGATGACCGACGTCGGCAACAAGCTGCTGGGGCAGTTCGCCGACAAGCTCGCCGCCCAGCTCGGTGAGGGGGACGCGCAGGGCGACGCCGACCGCGCGGCCGCATCGGCGGAGGCCGGCCAGGCGGCGGATGCCGGCCCGGCGGCGAAGGCGGCGGCGACGGCCACCGGCGTGGTCGAGGAGGTGGCGGCCTCGGCGGAGCAGGCCGCCGGCGAGGGGACGGCGGCCAAGAAGGCCGCCGCCGCCACCAAGAAGGCCGCCGCGTCGGCGACCGACAAGGTCAGCGCCGCGGCCGAGGAGCCGCCGGCGAAGAAGGCGGCCCCGGCCAAGAAGGCCGCCGCGAAGGCGGCGCCCGCCAAGGCCGCGCCGGCGAAGAAGGCGGTCGCGGGCAAGGAGACGGCGACCACGGAGACCCCGGCCAAGGAGACCGCGGCCAAGGTGACCGCCGAGAAGGCCGCCGACACCGCGCCGGCGGGCAAGGCGCCCAGCGGGCCGCCCACCGGCAACACCGCTCCGCCCGGGCGCCCGGCCACGGGTGCGCCGCTGCGGAGCGTGCCTGACGCCGCCCCGGCGGAGCGACCGCGTCCGGCGCAGTCCGAGCCGGAGCCGATCGACCTGCTGGAGGTGGCCGGAGGGGCCGCGTTGTCCCGCTACGCCGCCCCGGCTGCCGGGGTCGCCGCGCTGGTGCTGGTCGTCGCCCTCGTCGTACGGCGCCGCCGCCGTCGCTGAGGCCGTCGGACCGGTCCGTCACGTTCCGGGTTCCGGGTCCGGGGCATGACCTCCGGGCGGCGGCGCCGCGTCGGTCGATCCCTCGGTGCGGCACGAACCGAGCCGCTGCCCCGGTTCCGCTTAGCCATGCCTCGGCGCCTGGACGGGCAGCCGTGATCCAGTCGCCGGGCTCTGACCTGCGGGAACTGTCGTACCCCCCGCTTAGCCTGCGGGTATGTCGGTGGTCGGGTTCGCGGTCGGGGTGACCGTGATGCCGGTGAGCCCGCCGTCGGAGTGGGAGCTGGCCGACCCTGATCCGTTGCCGCGGCTGGGTGAACCGTTGAGCGCGTGGCTGCCGGCCCGGCGGGGTGCGGCGGAGGCGGCGGAGCTGCTGGGGCAGATCGTGGCCGCGGAGGCGCAGCTGGCGGCGCTGCGGGCGGAGCTGGTGATGGATCTGGCCGCGGCGCGCCCGGCCCCGGCCGATCCGCTGCCCGGCGGTGAGCGGGCCGGCACCGTGGGGCCGCCAGAAGTCAGTGAGTTCGTGCCCGATGAGCTGGCCGCGGTGCAGAACTGCAGCCGCACGGCGGCGGTGACGCAGCTGGAGCACGCCGAGGTGCTCACCACGCTGCTGCCCGCGACGTACACACGGCTGCGGCTGGGGCGGTTGGACTGGCCCCGTGCCCGGGCGATGGCCGCGGAGGTCGCCGTCACCGGGCGGGAGACAGACCCGGGCGTGATCGCCGCCATGGAGGCCGCCGTCCTGCCCACCGCCACCGAGCTGGGGGTGGGGAAGCTGCGGGAGGCGGTGCGCGCCGAGCTGATCGCCCGCGACGCCGCCGCGGCCGACCGCCGCCGACGGGCCCGGCAGCGGGCAGCGGATGTGACGGTGCGCCCGGTCGGGGACGGGATGAGCGAGCTGCGCGCCCTGCTGCCCCATCCCGAGGCCCGGGCCTGCCGGGACGCCGTCGATGCCCATGCCCGCGCGGCGAAGGACGCCGGCGATGCCCGGCCGATCGGCATGCTCCGCTCGCTCGCCACGGCGGATCTGCTGCTGCGCCCCTGGCAGGACCGGCCGGCGGTGACCGCCCAGCTGACGGTGGTCGCGCCCCTGTCCGCGCTGACCCCGGCCGGGTTCCTGGCCTCGGGCGCCCCGGCACCGGCCGCCTTCACCCCACCCGGCGCCGCGTCCCCGGTCGGGGAGGTCGACGGGGAGCCGATCACCGCCGCCCACCTGCGCGAACTACTCGCCGCCCTGGATGCCGCCGGCGTGCAGGCCCCGCCCGCCGGCAGCCTGCAGATCGCGCTCACCGACGCCACCGGAAGACTGCGGGCGGTCACCGGCCGCCGCGAAGTGGAGCGGCTGGCCACCCACGGCTGCCCCGACCACCCCGACCGGTCCTGCGGCTGCCCGCTGCTCGGCACACCGGGTCCGGTGGACCGCTACCGGCCCTCGGCCGCCCAGCAACGCTTCCTCGCAACGCGGGATCGCACCTGCCGGCACCCCGGCTGCACCGTGCCCGCCGGCTGGGCCGATCTGGACCACGTCATCCCGCACGCCGACGGCGGGGCCACGGCCTGCGACAACTTGTGCTGCCTGTGCCGTCGCCACCACCGGCTCAAGACCTTCGCCCCCGGCTGGACCCACACCCTGGGCGACGACGGCGTCCTCACCGTCACCACCCCGTCCGGGGTCACCCGCACCACCCGACCACCCGGCTACCGCGTCCTCACCGCACCACCGCAACCGCCACCGCCGCCCGAACCGCTGGAGCCACCCCCGTTCTGACCCCGAGCGGTCAGCCCGGGAGCACCTCGGCGAGCCAGGAGGCGGCGGCCGCGCCGACGAGGTCCGGGTTCTTCTTCAGCGAGTGGTCACCGGGGACGGCGTACACCGATGCGCTGCCCCGGCCGGTCAGCACCGCGGCCACCTCGGCCGGCGAACCGAACGCGTCCCGCTCGCCCTGCACCACGACGACCGGGACGGTCACGCCCGCGAGCTCGTCCGCCCGGCTCTTCTCCGGCCGGCCCGGCGGATGGAGCGGGAACGCCAGCGCGAGCACGCCGTCGGCGCGGACCTGTGCCGCGGTGCGGCAGGCCACCCGCGCCCCGGCGCTACGGCCCCCGACGACGAGCGCACCGGTCAGGTGCCCCGACCCCGAAAGGTGCGCCAGCACCGCCCGCCA
The DNA here is from genome assembly GCF_054050815.1 of Blastococcus sp. SYSU DS0552. Classification (NCBI taxonomy): domain Bacteria; kingdom Bacillati; phylum Actinomycetota; class Actinomycetes; order Geodermatophilales; family Geodermatophilaceae; genus Blastococcus; species Blastococcus sp. SYSU DS0552. Next base: position 23,252 of record NZ_JBJHAB010000013.1, on the reverse strand, counting down.
GCCCTCGTCCAGGCGGGCCGGCGCCGGGGCGATCTTCTTCCCCGCCACGCGCCACGGTTGCTCGATGCGCAGCACCCGCCACCCGCCCTCGGCGGCGTCGCGGGCGACCGCCTGCAGGTCGGCCGAGTCGGCCCCACCCCCGGCCCCGTGCCCGAGCAGCAGCGTCCCGCGGGCTCCGCCGTCGGTCAGGTGGGCGCGGGCCGGGCCGTGCGGCGTCCCGATGTCGAAGGCGGTCACCGCGGCGGGAGGGCCAGCAGCGCGTCCACCGCGCCGGGGAGGTCAGGGGCGGCGACGTCGGGCTCGCCGTACACCGCGGGGAACACCCGCTCGCTCCGGGGGAACCACGCGCCGGTGAGCCCCGCCCGCTGCGCGCCCAGCACGTCCCAGCCGTGCGCGGCGACGAGCGCCATCCGCTCCGGCGCCACGTCGCAGACGCCGGCCGCCCACAGGTACACCTCCCGTGACGGCTTCCAGGCGCGGATGGTCTCGCTCGTCATGCTGCGCTCCACCAGCGGCGTGATCCCGCCCCGCTCCAGCCCCGCCTCGGCCACGCCGGGCGAGCCGTGGGACAGCGTGACGACCCGGACCCCGGCCTCGGCCAGCCGGCGCAGCGCGGGCTCGACGTCGGGGTGCGGCGCGAGCTCCCCGAAGGCATCGGCCACGGTCGCGCGCTGGTCGGCCGACAGCTCGCTCTCCTGGGCCAGCGCGGCGTCGAAGGCGTCCCGGAACCGGCACCAGGAGCCGACGGCGGCCGCCGCGAAGCCGGTGAGCAGCGTGCGGGCGAACACGGTGCCCAGCAGCGCCTCGGGCTCCCCTGACTCGACCAGGGTGGCACGGACGGGCGCGAGGTCGAGCAGGGTCTCGTTGACGTCGAAGGCGACGACCTCGGGGCGATGCCGGATCACGATGTCGGGTCCCAGTCCTCGTCCAGGTGCTTCCCGGCCTGCGGGGGCCGGCGCATCCTCCCGGTGGCCTTCTTGTAGACGAACCAGGAGACGCCCAGCACCACGGCGGCCACGACCACGTAGTCCAGGTACCGCAGGTTCTCGTAGATGAAGTCGCCGGCCGCCACGCCCAGGGTGACCAGGACGGTGTTCCAGATCAGGCTCCCCGCCGCGGTGAACAGCAGGAACTGCCCCAGCGGCATCCGCACCACCCCGGCGGGCACCGAGATGAAGCTGCGCACGATCGGCACCATGCGGCCGAGGAAGACCGCAGCGCGGCCGTGCCGCTCGAACCAGGCGAAGGTCCGGTCGACGTCCTCGGTCTCCACCAGGGGCAGCCGGTCGAGGAAGGCGTGCGACCGGCGTGGCCCCAGCGCCCGCCCGACGTAGTAGAAGAAGATCGCGCCCAGCAGCGAGCCCAGGGTGGCGAATACGATCACCGGGACGATCGACATCCGGCCGTCGTTGATGAGCACGCCCGCCAGGCCGAGGACCGCCTCGCTCGGGATGGGCGGGACGACCGTCTCGAGGAGGATCGACAGCCCGACCCCGACCGGCCCCAGGGTCTCGACCAGGTCCAGCAGGAAGCCGGTGATGCCACCCTCGTCGGAGGCCGCAGCGGCGAGGAACGACATGGGCTCCACGGTATCGGCGCCCTCCGCCCGCCGCCGCGCCCCTGGGCCGGCGCGGAGCTAGGTTCGGGACCATGCGGCAGCGCTTCACCGCCCGGGCACTCGTCGTCGGCGACCGCGCCGGGACGGTCGTCCCCGACGGCGTCCTGGACGTCGCGGACGGTGCGATCGCGTGGGTCGGGCCGGCCACCGAGGCGCCCCCGGTCGAGGACGCCGACGTCGTCGCGCTGCCCGGGGTGCTCACCCCCGGCCTGGTCAACGCCCACTCGCACGCGCCGATGGTGCTGTTCCGCGGGCAGGGCGAGGGGCTGCCGCTGGACCGCTGGCTGCGCGAGGTCATGTGGCCGCGCGAGAGCCGGCTCACCCCGGAGGACGTCGAGGTCGCGATGACCGCGGCGTCGGCGGAGCTGCTCGGCAACGGCGTCACCACCAGCGTGGAGATGTACTTCCACCCCGAGCGGATCGCCGCCGCCGTCACCACCACCGGTGCCCGGGCGGTCGTCGCCACGCCGCTGCTGGCGCTCCCGGGCATGCCGCCGATGGCCGAGCAGCTCGACGCCGCCGTGGCCCTCGCCGCCGGCGCGCCCGGCGACGGGACGATCGAGTACGGCATCGGCCCGCATGCGGCCTACACCGTTCCGCTCCCCGTGCTCGCCGACGCCGCACGGGCCGCCCGCGAGCACGAGCTGCTGCTGCACCTGCACGTCGCCGAGACCGCCACCGAGGGCGCCGACCTGCTGGCCGCGCACGGGCTGTCGGTGCCCGCGCTGCTCGCCTCCTACGACGTCCTCGGTGGCCGGGTGCTCGCCGCGCACTGCGTGCACATGGACGACGGCGACCTCGAGCTGTGGCAGGAGTACGACGTCGCCGTCGCCCACTGCCCGGCCAGCAACGCCAAGCTCGCCAGCGGCGTCGCGCCGGTGCGCCCGATGCTCGACCGCGGCATCCGGGTGGGGCTGGGCACCGACGGCCCCGCGTCCAACGACTCCCTGGACCTCTTCGCCGACCTGCGGCTGGCCGCGGGGATGGCGCGGCTGCGTGAGCGGTCGGCGACGGCGCTGACGGCGGCCGAGGCGTTCTGGATGGCCACCGGGGGAGCGGCCGACGCCCTCGGCCGCCCGGACCTGGGTCAGCTGGCCCCCGGCCGGCGGGCCGACCTGGTGCACGTCGACACCCGGGACCTGGTGTTCGAGCCGGTCGGCGACCCGGCCGACGTGCTGGCGCACCTGGTGTGGTCCGGCGCGGGGCGGCACATCCGTGACGTGTGGGTGGGCGGCCGCCCCGTCGTGCGCGACGGTGCCTCGACCACGGTCGACGTCGCGGCGCTGCGTGCCGACGTCGCTGCCCGCGCCGCCCGGCTCGCGGCGGGCTGAGCTCAGCCCGCCGCGGCCTGCAGGTCGTCGCCGGTCCAGGTGTAGAGCCGGTCGCCGAGGACGACGGTCACCCAGCCCTCGCAGAGCTGCGCCTCGTCGCCCAGATCGGGCCAGTTCCCGCCGCCGTCGAAAGGCATGCCCACCTGGGGGAGCGCGGTGCAGTCCGCCGGCGGTCGAGCTCCCTCGTCCAGCGTCATCTCCGCCCGCACGCTGCCGGAGTCGTCGCCGGCGGCCTCGCCGGGTCGGACGACGGTGACGTCGTGCCCCACCGGGCGGGTCCAGCCCGGCACGTCCCCGCGCGGGGCGTCGTCGGCGTCGGCGTGGTCCGACGTCTCGGTGTGACCCTGCAGCTCCGCCAGCATCGCCCCGGGCCCGTCCACGCCCGCCGGCATGGTCACCACGATCCCTGCCACGGCCACCGCGCCGACCGCCACCACTCCGGCCACCGTCCCGAGCACTGCCTTTGTTCTTGTCCATGGGGGGAGCGTCGGTCCTCCCGCCGTCAGCGCGCGTCGGTCGCCGGGCTGATCCGCACCCTCCGCCCCCGGGCGGACGACACATTCCTCAACCGACCGGTTGACAAAGCTCGGAGGTGCGGCCTAGCGTCTTCGTCAACCGAAAGGTTGAGAAAGGATGTGACGTGGTGGCGGATCCGCTCTCCCGGGTGTTCTCGGCCCTGGCCGACCCCACCCGGCGGGACATCGTGGCGCGGCTCGCGGTCGGCGACGCCACGGTGGGCGAGCTCGCCGCGCCCTATGACGTGACCGTCCAGGCCGTCTCCAAGCACCTGAAGGTGCTGGAGGACGCCGGCCTGGTCAGCCGGAGCCGGGAGGCCCAGCGCCGCCCGGTGCACCTCGAGGCCGAGGTCTTCGACCTCATGACGAAGTGGATCGAGCGCTACCGGCGCCAGGCCGAGGAGCGCTACCGCCGGCTGGACGACGTCCTGCGATCGATGCCGGACGCCCCCGCCCCGTCCCAGGAAGGAAGCCCCTCATGACCACGAGCACCCACCGCGAGACCCAGATCGCCGCCGATCCGGACGTCCCGCTCATCCGCATCACGCGGGAGTTCGACGCGCCGCGGGAGAAGGTCTTCCGCGCCCACACCGAGCCCGACCTGGTCGTCCAGTGGCTCGGCCCGCGGGGCCTCGAGATGACGATCGTCCGCTACGACTGCCGGACGGGTGGTTCCTACCGCTACGTCCACAGCCAGGACGGCGAGGAGTACGCCTTCTACGGCAGCTTCCACGAGGTGCGCCCCGACGAGCTGATCGTGCAGACGTTCACGTACGAGGGCATGCCCGCCGAGGTCGTCCTGGAGAGGCTGCGCCTGGAGGACCTCGGCGACGGCCGCACCCGGCTGACCACGACCTCGCTGTGCGACTCCTTCGCCGGCCGCGACGCGATGCTCGTGAGCGGCATGGAGGTCGGCGTGAACGAGGGCTACGAGAAGCTCGACGACCTGCTCGCCCGCAGCTGACCCGCACGCGGCGAGACGGTCAGGCGCGCAGGCTGATCGTCTCGCCGCGGTGGGCGGGGCGGACCGTGCCGGGCAGCTCGCGGCGGGCCACCTCGGCGACGAAGTCCCCGAGCGGGCTCTTGAACAGCGAGTAGTCGTCGTAGTGCACCGGCACGGTGACCGGCGGCTTCAGCAGCTCCACCAGGTCCGCGCCCTGGCGGCCGTCCATCGTGACGGTCAGCCCCAGCACCTTGGTGCCGCCCAGGTGCGGGATGACGACGTCCAGCGGGCCGCAGCGCTCGAGCACCTCGCCGAGGAACGGCCGGTACAGGGTGTCGCCGCTGATGTAGCCCCGCCAGCTGACCTCCCCGTCGCGCACCAGCTCCAGCACGCTGCCCATCACCTGCGGTAGCACCCGGGCCAGCGGGCCGGGGCCGTGCACGCCCGGCACGGAGGTCACCCGCAGCTCCTCGTCGTCGCGGGCGAACGTGTGCGTCTGCCAGGGCCGCAGGTCGGCGGTGCCGGTGAAGCCCCGGTCGGCCAGGCATTTCGACGCCTCCGGCGTGGTGACGACCGGCGTCTCCTTGGGCAGCGCCTTGGTGGCGATCCGGTCCCAGTGGTCGCCGTGCATGTGCGAGAGCAGGATGCCGTCCAGCTCCGGCAGCTGGGCCGGCAGCAGGGCCGGGTCGGTGAGCCGCTTGCTGCGCAGCCCGTACCCCAGGTGCGCCCGCTGCCCGCGGTGCAGGAAGTTCGGGTCGGTGAGCAGCGTGAACCCCCCGATCCGCAGCAGCATCGTCGCGGTGCCGCCGAAGGTCATGGTCACGTCGTCCGCAGCCCGGTCCATGCGCAGGCGTTTACCCCGGGCGCCCCACCTCACCCGTGCCCGGGCGCTGGTAGACAGGGGCGGTGCCCGTTCGCCGCACGATCGACGAGTCGTTCCTCGCCCTCCCGCTGTCCGCGCTCACCGACGCCGCGCTGACCCGCGCCATCGACCTCGGGTGCTCGCACGCCGACCTGCGGGTCGAGCGCATCCGCACCCAGACGATCAGCCTGCGCGACGCCCGCCCCGAGGCCTTCACCGACGGGGAGGACCTCGGCCTGGCCGTCCGCGTGGTGCACGAGGGCACCTGGGGGTTCGCCGCCGGCGTCGTCCTCACCGCCGCCGAAGCCGTCCGCCTCGCCGAGGAGGCCATCGCGGTGGCGCGGGTGGCCGCCGCGCTGAACTCCGACCGCGTGGAGCTGGCCCCGGAGCCGGCGTACCCGGACGCCGAATACGTCTCCGCCTACGACGTCGACCCGTTCACCGTGCCGGACGCCGAGAAGACGGCGCTGCTCACCGACCTGTCGGAGCAGCTGCTGGCCGGCGACGGAGTCGAGCACGTGCAAGCCACCTGCATGCTGGTCAAGGAGCAGAAGTACTACGCCGACACCGCCGGCACCCGCACCCGCCAGCAGCGGGTGCGCCTCAACCCCGACCTGACCGCGCTCACCGTGGACCGGTCCACCGGGTCCTTCGAGAGCATGCGCACCCTCGCCCCGCCGGCCGGCCGCGGGTGGGAGTACCTCACCGGCACCGGCTGGGACTGGCGCGGGGAGCTGGCGGAGATCCCCGAACTGCTGCGCGAGAAGACCAAGGCGCCCACGGTCACGGCGGGCCGCTACGACCTCGTCGTCGACCCCTCGAACCTGTGGCTGACCATCCACGAGTCCGTCGGCCACGCCACCGAGCTCGACCGGGCGCTGGGCTACGAGGCGGCCTACGCCGGCACGTCCTTCGCCACGCCCGACCGGCTCGGCACCCTGCGGTACGGCTCCCCGCTCATGGACGTCACCGGGGACCGCACCGCACTGCACGGGCTGGCCACCGTCGGCTGGGACGACGAGGGCGTGGCCGGCCAGCAGTGGGACATCGTCCGCGACGGCGTGCTCGTCGGCTACCAGGTGGACCGGAACATGGCCCGGCTGCAGGGCATGTCGCGCTCCAACGGCTGCGCCTACGCCGACTCGCCGGGGCACGTCCCCGTGCAGCGGATGGCGAACGTGTCGCTGCAGCCGGTGCCCGACGGCCCCTCCACCGGGGAGATCATCGCCGGGGTCGAGCACGGCATCTACGTCGTCGGCGACAAGAGCTGGTCGATCGACATGCAGCGCTACAACTTCCAGTTCACCGGCCAGCGCTTCTACCGGATCGAGAACGGCCGGCTCGCCGGCCAGGTGCGCGACGTCGCCTACCAGGCGACGACGACGGACTTCTGGGGCTCGATGACGGCGGTCGGCGGCCCGCAGACCTACGTCCTGGGCGGCGCGTTCAACTGCGGCAAGGCGCAGCCCGGCCAGACGGCGGCGGTCAGCCACGGCTGCCCGACCGCCCTGTTCGAGGGCGTGGCGATCCTCAACACGGTCGAGGAGGCCGGGCGATGAGCTACCAGCGGCCCCAGGACGTCGTCGAGCAGGCGCTGGCCGCCTCGACCGCCGACGGGCAGGTCACCGTCGTCGTCGAGGGGTCCGAGGCGAACCTGCGCTGGGCCGGCAACAGCCTGACCACCAACGGGGCGATGCGGTCGCGCTCGGTCGTGGTGATCTCCTTCGTCGACGGCGGCGCCGGGATGGCAGCCGGCACCGTGAGCCGTTCGGGCGCCCCGGACGTCGCCGAGCTGGTGCGGATGAGCGAGCAGGCCGCCCGGGATGCCGGGCCGGCCGAGGACGCGATGCCGCTGATCGCCGACACCCCGCCCGGAGCCGGCGACTGGGACGCCGAGCCCGCGCAGACCTCGATCGAGGTGTTCACCGAGTTCGCCCCGGCGCTCGGCCAGGCCTTCGGCGAGGCGGGCGACCGCGGCGAGCTGCTCTTCGGCTTCGCCGAGCACTCGATGCGCACCACCTACCTGGGCAGTTCCACCGGGCTGCGGCTGCGCCACGACCAGCCGACGGGGCGGGTGGAGCTCAACGGCAAGACGCCCGACTTCGGCCGCTCGGTGTGGGCCGGCACCGGCACCCGGGACTTCACCGACGTCTCGGTGGCCGCCCTCGCCGCCGACGTGCAGCAGAAGCTGGCGTGGTCCCGGCGACGGGTCGACCTGCCGGCCGGCCGGTACGAGACGCTGCTGCCGCCGTCGGCGGTGGCCGACCTGATGATCTACCTCTACTGGACGATGGAGGCGCGGGACGCCGACGAGGGCCGCAACGTCTTCGCCCGGACCGGCGGGGGCAACCGCACCGGCGAGCGGCTGGCCGCCCTGCCGCTGACGCTGCGCAGCGACCCGCACGCCCCTGGTCTGGAGGCAGCACCCTTCCAGGTGGTGGGCGCGTCGTCGGGCTCGGCCTCGGTGTTCGACAACGGCATGGCGGCGCCGGCGGTGGACTGGATCTCCGGCGGGGTGCTCACCAACCTGATCCGCCCGCGGGCCTGGGCGCTGAAGACCACCGCCCCGGTCACCGTCGCCGTGGACAACCTGATCCTCGAGGACCCGACCGCCACGGCCTCCCTCGAGGAGATGGTGGCCGCGACCGACAGCGGGCTGCTGCTCACCACCCTCTGGTACATCCGCGAGGTCGACCCGCAGACCCTGCTGCTCACCGGACTCACCCGCGACGGCGTCTTCCTGGTCGAGAACGGCGAGGTGACCGGTGCGGTGAACAACTTCCGGTTCAACGAGTCCCCGGTCGACCTGCTCGCCCGGGCGGTGCAGGCCGGCCGCACCGAGCGCACCCTGCCGCGGGAGTGGAACGACTGGTTCACCCGCACCGCGATGCCGACCCTGCGGGTGCCGGACTTCAACATGAGCAGCGTCAGCCCCGCCAGCTGAGCCCTCCCCGGCGGGTCGGGGCCGTTCCGTCACAGTTCCGCCAAGTCGATCTCGCGCACGCTGGCGGAAACTGACGGGGACGTCGTGTGTTCATCGAACTACGCTCAGTTGCGATACCTGAGCGAGCGGATCGCTTTACCCAGACCCGGGTTCTGCCGAAACCTCTCGTAGCTCGATGACCGAGTACCGCACGCGAGCCCCGCTCCCACGGGGCTGTCGAGGGGAGGACTCCGTGACCAGGAGTCGCAAGCCGTCCGTCTTCCAGGTGGGCAAGGTCCGCGACGACGGGTACACCGTCGTCATCTCCGGCTGGGGGCTGGGCCTCTGCGCCGCCGCCTGCGCCTGCCACCGTCACCCGTCGGCCGGCCACCTCGCCATCGCCGAGGACCAGGCCGGTGGCTCCATCGGTCTGGTCAGCTTCCGCGAGGGCGGCTGCGACTGCTGCGAGCCGTGGACCTCCGAGGAGCTCTCGGCGATCCTGCGCGACTTCCAGGCCCTGGCCGGCCTCCAGGTGCAGGAGCCCCTCGCCGGCTGATCGAAGGACCCCCGTGCCCCCCCGCCACTCGCAAGCTCGCGGCGGGACCCTGCACGGGGGCCGTTCCACGACGTCACCTGCCGGGTAGGGGCGTCCCATGATGGGACGCGCTGCCCTGCGGGGCGCACTCGCCGGCCTGGCCGGCGTCGCCGTGATGACCCTGGGCGAGAAGGCCGAGCAGGCCCTCACCGGCCGCCCGGACAGCTACGTGCCGGCGCGCACGCTCACGGCGGTGAGCACCGGCCGGCGCCTGCCCGGCTCGGCCCGGCCGCCGGTCCGCAACCACCTCATGCACTGGGGCACCGGCGCGGCCGTCGGGGCGCTGCGCGGCATCTGGGCCGCCAGCGGGCTGCGCGGTCCGCGCGCGTCGGCCTGGCACACCTCCGTCCGGCTGGCCACCGACCAGACGCTGGAGAACGCCAGCGGCGTCGGTTCCCCGCCCTGGACCTGGTCCCGTCGCGACCAGGTCGTCGACGTCGCCCACAAGGCCGTCTACTCCTTCGTGACCGGCGCCGTCGCCGACCGTCTCGTCCCGCTCGCGCCCGACCGGCTGCCGGACGGCACCGCGGCGGGCCCGCGCCGTCGCTGAGCCCCCACCCTCGTGGCGGTGGGCCCCTCCTGGGGCGCGTGTGACTCAGGAGGTGAACCCGGGGCGGGTCACCCGCGCGCCCCCCGCTACTCGTCGACAACAGCTCCCTACGGTCCGTTCTGACGCGCATGGTTGCGGCCCCTTCCCCGGGCCCGGCGCAGGTGATCGGAGGCCAGGGTGCACACGCAGCACACGACCACCCGTCGCCGCTCGCGTGCCGTCCTCGCGGTCGGCGCCGTGCTGGTGGCGGCAGCGACGGGCGTTCTCACCCCCACGGCGGCCTCGGCCGCGCCGGGCTCCGCGGCCGAGGCCGCCGAGCTGGTGCGCAAGACCGCCCAGGAGCTCACCGTCATCGACGAGCAGGTGCACGAGGCCCGGCTGACCGTCGCCGAGCAGCAGCGGATCGCCGAGGAGGCCACCGCCCACGCGGCCACGGCCCAGGCCGCCGTCGCCGCGTTCGAGCCGCAGATGCGGGCCATCGCGCACACCGGCTACACCGGCAAGACGCGGTCGCGGGTGGCCGCGTTCCTCACCAGCGGCTCGGCTGACGAGCTCGTCCAGCAGATGACGACGCTGGACCTGATCGCCGACCACACCAACGGCGTCATCGCCCAGGTGGCCGCCGCCCAGGCCGCAGCGGAGCAGGCCCAGGCCACCGCCGACCAGGCCGCGGCGGCGGCGAAGGCCGGGCTCGAGCAGGTCACCGCCCAGCAGGCCGAGCTCGAGAAGCAGATCGCCGACCACCGCGCCGACTACGCCCGGCTCTCGGCCGCCGAGCAGGCCCGGGTCGCGACCGCGCTGGCCGGGCCGGCCCTCGCCACGCCGTCGGCCGGCAGCCTTCCCGACGCTCCCAGCGGTGCCGCGGCGGCGGCCGTGCAGGCCGCACTCGGCCAGGTGGGCGACCCCTACGTCTGGGGCGCCTCGGGCCCCGACGGCTTCGACTGCTCCGGCCTGACGTCCTACGCCTACGCCGCCGCCGGCATCTCCCTCCCGCACAGCAGCCGGGCGCAGTCCCAGCTCGGCCGCGAGGTGCCGCGGTCGGAGCTCCAGCCCGGCGACCTCGTCTACTTCTACTCGCCGGTCAGCCACGTGGGCCTCTACATCGGCAACGGGATGATGGTGCACGCCCGCACCTTCGGCCGGCCGGTCGCCGTCACCAGCGTCGACCAGAACGGGTACCGGGGCGCCCGCCGCCTCGTCGGCTGACGGCCCCCGGCCCAGCGCGCGGCGCCGCCGCGACGTACGTTGCCCCTGCACGGCGACGGACGGCGAGGAGGCCGGAGATGAGCGGCGAGGTACCGGCCACGGTGCTGGGCATCTACGACGAGGTGCTGCGGCGCAACCCTGGCGAGACGGAGTTCCACCAGGCCGTCCGCGAGGTCCTGGAGTCGCTGGCCGTGGTGCTCGACCGGCACAGCGAGTACACCGAGATGAAGACCGTGGAGCGGATCTGCGAGCCGGAGCGGCAGATCATCTTCCGCGTCCCGTGGCAGGACGACCGCGGCGAGGTGTGGATCAACCGCGGCTTCCGCGTGGAGTTCAACTCCGCGCTCGGCCCCTACAAGGGTGGGCTGCGGTTCCACCCCTCGGTGAACCTGGGCATCGTCAAGTTCCTGGGCTTCGAGCAGATCTTCAAGAACGCCTTGACCGGCATGCCCATCGGCGGCGGCAAGGGCGGCTCCGACTTCGACCCCAAGGGCCGGTCGGACGCCGAGATCATGCGGTTCTGCCAGTCGTTCATGACCGAGCTGTACCGGCACCTCGGCGAGTACACCGACGTCCCCGCCGGTGACATCGGCGTGGGCGCGCGGGAGATCGGCTACCTCTTCGGCCAGTACAAGCGGATCACCAACCGCTACGAGTCCGGTGTGCTCACCGGCAAGGGGCTCGGCTGGGGTGGCGCGCTGGTCCGCACCGAGGCCACCGGGTACGGCGCCGCCTTCTTCGCCGACGCCATGATGCGGGCCCGCGGGGAGTCCTTCGACGGCCGGCGGGTCGTCGTCAGCGGGTCGGGCAACGTGGCCGTCTACGGCATCGAGAAGGTGCACCAGCTGGGCGGCACCGTCGTCGCCTGCTCCGACTCCGGCGGCTACGTCGTGGACGACGCCGGCATCGACCTCGACCTGCTCAAGCAGGTCAAGGAGGTCGAGCGTGGGCGGGTGGCCGACTACGCGGAGCGCCGGGCCTCGGCGAGCTTCGTGCCCGGCGGCAGCATCTGGGACGTGCCCTGCGACGTCGCCGTCCCCAGCGCCACGCAGAACGAGCTGGACGGCGACGCCGCCGCCGTCCTCGCGCGCAACGGCTGCCGGTACGTGGTGGAGGGCGCCAACATGCCCGCCACCCCGTCGGCGGTGAAGGTGTTCCGGGAGGCGGGCGTCGGCTTCGCCCCCGGGAAGGCGGCCAACGCCGGCGGCGTCGCGACCTCCGCGCTGGAGATGCAGCAGAACGCCTCGCGCGACCGCTGGACCTTCGAGCACAGCGAGGCGCGGCTCGAGGAGATCATGCGGGACATCCACGCCCGCTGCCACGAGACCGCCGAGGAGTACGGCTCACCGGGTGACCTGGTGCTCGGTGCCAACGTGGCCGGGTTCCTCCAGGTGGCCGAGGCGGTGCACGCGCACGGCTTGATCTAGAGCTCGGCGCGCAGCAGCTCCGCGGCGAGGGCGAGCGAGCGCATCTTGCCGGCCGCGGACTCCCGGGGCAGGTACTTCAGCCCGCAGTCGCTGGTGAGCACCAGGCGGGCGACGTCCACGTCGTCCAGCGCGCGGCGCACCCGGTCGGCCACGACCTCGGGGGTCTCGACCTCCGGTGTGGACAGGTCGAGGACCCCCAGGGCGATGCCCTTGCCGCGCAGCGGCCGCAGCGTGGCCGGGTCGAGGTGCGACTGCGCCGTCTCGACGGCGACGGTGTCGACGGGGGTGTCGGCGAGCTCGGGGAGGAACGAGTAGCCGGTGGGGCGCTCGGAGACCATCGCCGCGTAGCCGAAGCACAGGTGCAGGTGCACCGGACCCGGCGCGCCCTCCACCGCGCGGGTCACCGCCTCGGCCCCGTACTCGCGCGCGACCTCGGGGCGGGCCTGCAGCCACGGCTCGTCGATCTGCACGATGTCGGCCCCGGCGGCGAAGAGATCGGCGATCTCCGCGCGGACGACGTCGGCGTAGGCCAGGGCCAGTGCGCGGCCGTCGCCGTAGTGGTCGTCCTGCGCCTGCTGCGCCATGGTGAAGGGGCCGGGGACGGTGATCTTGACGGTCCGCTCGGTGTGCGCCCGCAGGAAGCGCACGTCGTCGGCCTGGATCGGGGCGGGCCGGGTGATCGCGGCCCGCACCCGCGGCACCGGGATCGGCTTCCCGGACCGGTTGAGCACGGTGCCGGGGTCGTCGACGTCGACGCCGGTCAGCGCCGTCGCGAAGTGGTTGGAGTACGACTCCCGCCGGATCTCGCCGTCGGTGACGATGTCCAGCCCGGCCTCCTCCTGCGAGCGGATCGCCAGCCGGGTCGCGTCGTCCTGCGCCTCGGCCAGCAGGTCCGGCGCCACCCGCCACAGCTCCCGTGCGCGCACCCGGGGCGGGAACTGGTGGGCCAGCCGGTCGCGGTCGATGAGCCAGCCGGGCTGGGGCAGGCTCCCCACGATCGACGTGGGCAACGGGGGGAGGTGCGCGGGCATGCCGGGAAGTCTGCCGGGAGTGCGACCGGTGCGCGCCGCCCGGGGCTGTGTTGAGGTGGGCGGGTGGACAACGCATTCATCGGAGCCCTGGAGTTCGGCGAGCCGCGGATCGACGAGGCCGCGTTCGTGGCGCCGACGGCGGTGGTGGTGGGCGCGGTGACGATGGGGCCGCGGTCGAGCATCTGGTACGGCGCCGTCGCCCGGGCCGACGCCGAGGTCATCGAGATCGGCGCCGACTCGAACATCCAGGACGGCTGCGCACTGCACTCCGACCCGGGCTTCCCCCTGGTCGTGGGGGAGCGCGTCTCGGTGGGGCACCGGGTGGTGCTGCACGGCTGCCGCATCGACGACGAGGTGCTCGTGGGCATGGGCAGCGTGATCATGAACGGCGCGCACATCGGCTCCGGGTCGATCGTCGCCGCCGGCGCCGTCGTCACCCAGGGCAAGGTCTTCTCGCCGCGTTCGCTCATCGCCGGCGTCCCCGCGAAGGTGCTGCGCGAGGCCACCGACGACGACCAGCTGCACATCCAGGGCAACGCGATCAGCTACACCGACCGGCTGGACTCCGCCCGCCGGGTCCGCCGGCTTCAGGGCTGATCAGGTCGCGAGCCACTCCCGCAGCCCGGTGAGCAGACGGTCGACGTCGTCGGCGTCGCTGTAGGGGGCCAGCCCGGCCCGCAGGCCGCCGGTGTCGCCGAGCCCGAGCCAGCGGCTCGCCTCGATCGCGTAGAAGTGCCCGGCCGGCGCGTTGACGCCCCGACCGGCGAGGAACCGGTAGGCGTCGGCGGGGTCGCGGTCGGCGAAGGTCAGCAGCAGCGTCGGGGTGCGGTGCGCCGCCCGCGACCACAGCCGGACGCCCGGCAGCTCCGCCAGCCCGGCCTCCAGGCGCTTCCGCAGCCGGTCCTCGTACTCCTCGATCGCGAGCATCGCCGCGGCCAGCCGCTCCCGGCGCCGCCCGGAGCCCCCGAGGCCGGCCAGGAAGTCCACCGCCGCCGTCGTCCCGGCCAGCAGCTCGTAGGGCAGCGTGCCGAGCTCGAAGCGCTCGGGCACCGCGTCCGTCGACGGCAGCAGCTTGGCCGGGCGCAGGGTGGCCAGGAACGCGGGATCGGCGGCGAGCACGCCGCAGTGCGGGCCGAGGAACTTGTACGGCGAGCAGAGGAAGACGTCGGCGCCCAGCGCCCGGACGTCGACCGGGGCGTGCGCGGTCAGGTGCACGCCGTCGACGACGAGCAGCGCGCCGGCCGCGTGCACCCGCCCGGCTATCGCGGCCAGGGGCGGGCGGGTGCCGATCAGGTTCGACGCCCCGGTCACCGCCACCACGCGGGTGCGGTCGGTCAGCACCGCTGCGACGTCGTCGGCGGTCAGCTCCCCGGTGGCCGGGTCGAAGGCGGCCCACCGCACCGTGGCGCCCGCGCCCTCGGCGGCCCGCACCCAGGGCCGGATGTTCGCGTCGTGGTCGAGCCGGGTCACCACCACCTCGTCGCCGGGGCCCCAGCCGGCGGCGAGGGTGCGAGCGAGGTCGAAGGTGAGCGCGGTGGCGCTGCGGCCGAACACGACGCCGGTGGGGTCGGCGCCCAGCAGGTCCGCCATGGCCAACCGCGCGGCCAGCACCGTCTCGTCGGCGAACCGCTCCGCAGCGGTGACGGCGCCGCGGTTGCTGATCGGCGCGGTCAGCGTCGCCGCGACCGCGCGGCCCACCTGCTCGGGCACCTGCGTGCCGCCGGGGCCGTCGAAGTGCGCGGTGCCGCTCGCCAGCGACGGGAAGGAGGCGCGGAGCGCGGCGACGTCGAGGCCCATGGATGCCGACGCTAACCGCCGCCCGTCAGGCTTCCCCGGCCAGGGCAGCGATCGCGGCCCGCGCCTCCTCGATCGGCAGCGCCAGCGTCGCGTCGCCCACCGGCAGCTCCACCCGCACCACCGCGGGGTCGCCGGTGGGCATCGCCCGCGGCCAGGTCCACAGGCCCTCGTCCACGGCCAGCCGGCGCGCGGCCGCGGTGAAGGCCGCGGGGGTGGTGCGCAGCAGCAGGTGGAGCATCGGCGTCTGCGGCGGGTCGGGGACGACGGTGACGCCGGGCAGGTCGCGGACGGCGTCGGCGAGCTCCCGGGCACGCGCCAGGTAGGCCGGCATCAGCGGCAGCCGCCGGCGCAGGCAGGCCAGCGCCGACGCCGCGCCCGGCCACATCCCGAACAGGGTGCCGCCCAGCCGCCGGCGCCACTCCCGGACCTCCGCGACGACGTCGGCCGGGCCGGCCAGGCAGCAGCCGGCCAGCGCGCCGATGCCCTTGTAGAAGCTGACGTAGACGGTGTCGAACAACCCGGCGATCTCGGCCGGCGTGCGGTCGTAGCCGGCCGAGGCCTCCCACAGCCGGGCGCCGTCCAGGTGCGCCGCGGCGCCGCGCTCGCGGGCCCAGGCCACCTGCTCGGCCAGGTCGTCCCACGGCGGCAGCCGCCCGCCCAGATCGCGCTGGGGCAGCTCCACCAGCAGCGCGGCAGGCAACTCGGCGACCGCGTCCAGATCGGTGCGCAACAGCGGCCCGTACCGGTTCCCCGCCGGGCGCAGCGCCATGCCGTGCAGCCGCTCGAACGCCTGCTCCTCGTGCCGGATCAGGTGGCTCTCGGGGTGGCAGACGACGGTGCGCCGGCCGCGACGGTCGGCGTGCACGCGCAGCGCCGCCTGCTGCGCCATGACCCCGCTGGGCAGGTACGCCGCCGCCGGCAGGCCCAGCAGCCCGGCGACCTCGGCCTCCAGCTCGGCCACCACCCCGCCCTCGCCGTACCGGTCCGGGGCGGTGCCGGGCGGGACCGTGGCCAGCAGGTCGGCCGGCCGCCACTCGCCGTGCCCGGTCAGCGCGCGGGTGCAGGCCTCGCGCAGCGCGAGGAGGTCGTCGTCCACCCGGGAAGTCTCGCCCGCCGGGTGGTCAGTGGAAGCGGCGCCCCTCGGCGAGCATCTGCACGGCGGCGGCGATCCGCTTGGCCCGGCCCGCCGGCGTGACGGCGGTGTGCACCCGCCACAGGACGGCGTAGCGGTTCTGGCCGTCGAGGGCGTCGAAGGCGGCCCGCGCGCCGGGCTGCGCGTCCAGGGCCGCGGCGAGGTCGTCGGGCACGGTGATGGTGGCCGCGCCCGGATAGGCGCGTGCCCACCGGCCGTCGGCCTGCGCGGCCGCCACGGCGGCCAGGCCCGCCGGGCGCATCCGGCCCTCGGCGGTCAGCCGCTCCACGGTGGCGACGTTCTTCTGCGACCACACGCTGCGCGCGCGGCGCGGGGTCAGCCGCAGCAGGTGGTAGGAGTCGTCCAGCCGCTGGCCGCGCCCGTCGATCCAGCCGAAGCACAGGGCCGACTCGACGACCTGCGCCGCGGTGACCGAGGGGATGCCCGAGCCCTTGCGCGCGATCTGCACATAGAGGCCCGGCGCGGTGGCGTGGTGGGCCTCCAGCCAGGCCTCCAGGGCGGGCTGGTCGGCGAACGGCAGCATCGGCAGATCCGTCGGCGCGGGCACGGCCCCATCCTGGACCCGCGGTACGACGGGTTCCGGCGGTGTCAGCCCGCCAGCAGTTCGCGCAGCAGCGCGTCCACCGCGGGGGCCTCGACGAGGAAGCCGTCGTGGCCGTACGGGGAGGAGATCAGCCGCAGCGGGACGCCGAGCGCGTCGGCCACCCGCTGCTGCTGCTCCGGGGGGTACAGCCGGTCGCTGTCCACGCCGGCGACGAGCGGGCGGGCGGTCACCCGGCCCAGCGCCGCCTCGACGCCGCCGCGGCCCCGGCCGACGTCCCAGCTGTTCATCGCCTCGGTGAGGAGCACGTAGCTGCCGGCGTCGAATCGGCCGGTCAGCTTCGCCCCGTGGTGCTGCAGGTAGGAGGCGACCGCGTAGCGGCCGTCCTCCTGCACCCGGGTGCCGAAGCGCGCCTCCAGCTCCGCCGCGCTGCGGTAGGTGAGGTGGGCGATCCGCCGGGCGATGTCCAGGCCGTCCGCCGGCGGGTCGGCGAGCGGGTAGTCCCCGCCCCGCCAGCGGGGGTCGGCCCGCACGGCCGCCTGCTGCGTGGTCTGGGTGCCGATCTGGTCGGCCGAGGCGACGGCGGTCGAGGCGAGGAAGAAGAGCGCGGCCACCCGGCCGGGGAACGCGACCGCCCACTCCAGCGCCCGCATGCCGCCCATCGAGCCGCCGGCGACGCACGCCCAGCGACGCACGCCGAGCGCGTCGGCCAGCGCCACTTCGGCGCGCACCTGGTCGCCGACGGTCACCCCGGGGAAGCGTGCCCCCCACGGAGCGCCGTCGGGGGCGGCCGACGACGGCCCCGTCGTCCCCTGGGAGCCACCGAGCACGTTGGCGCAGACGACGAAGAACCGCTCGGTGTCCAGGGCGGCACCCGGGCCGACCACGCCGCTCCACCAGCCGGGGGTCGGGTGGCCGGGCCCGGCCGGCCCGACGACGTGGCTGTCACCGGTGAGTGCGTGCTCGATCAGCACCGCGTTCCCGCCGTCGGGCGCGAGCGTGCCCCAGCACTCGTAGGCGATGCGCACGCCGGGCAGGCTCCCGCCGCGCTCCAGCTCGAACGGGCCGGGCAGGTCGAGGAACCGGCGGTCGCCCGCCGGGTCGCCCTCGACCCACCCGCCCACCGTCAGGCCGACTTGGCGGCGCGGAACCCGGCCTCCAGGTCGGCGAGGATGTCCTCGATGCCCTCCAGGCCGACGGCGAGGCGCACCAGACCCGGCGTGACGCCGGTGGTCAGCTGCTCCTCGGGCGTGAGCTGGGAGTGCGTCGTGGAGGCGGGGTGGATGACCAGGCTGCGCACGTCGCCGATGTTGGCGACGTGGCTGTGCAGCTCCAGCGCCTCCACGAACCGCTTGCCGGCCTCGACGCCGCCGTGCAGCTCGAAGGTGAGGACGGCGCCGGCCCCCTTCGGCGCGTACTTCTGCTGCGCCGCGTGCCACGGCGAGGACGCCAGCCCCGGGTAGTTCACCCGCTCGACGGCGTCGTGGCCCTCGAGGAACTCGGCCACCCGCTGCGCGTTGGCGACGTGCCGCTCCATGCGCAGCGACAGGGTCTCGATGCCCTGCACCACGAGGAAGGCGTTGAACGGCGAGACCGCCGGCCCCAGGTCGCGCAGCAGCTGCACCCGGGCCTTGAGCGCGAACGCCGGCGCGCCGAGGCCGGCGTAGACGACCCCGTGGTACGTCGGGTCGGGGGTGGTGAACATCGGGTGCCGGCCGCCGGTCCAGTCGAACGTGCCGCCGTCGACGATGAGCCCGGCGATGACGGTCCCGTGGCCGCCGAGGTACTTGGTGGCCGAGTGGACGACGACGTCGGCGCCGAACTCCAGCGGGCGGATCAGGTACGGCGTCGCGATGGTGTTGTCGACGATCAGCGGGACGCCGTTGCGGTGGGCGACACCGGCGACGGTCTCGATGTCGAGGATGTCGCCCTTCGGGTTGCCGATCGACTCGGCGAAGAACGCCCGGGTGTTCTCCTGGACGAGGGACTGCCAGTTCTCCGGGTCGTCGGGGTCCTCGACGAAGGACACGGTGATGCCCATCTTCGGCAGCGAGTGGTGCAGCAGGTTGTAGGTGCCGCCGTAGAGCGAGGCGGACGCCACGATGTGGTCGCCGGCCTCGGCGAGGTTGAGGATCGCCAGGGTCTCCGCGGCCTGCCCGGAGGCGACGGCGAGCGCGGCGACGCCGCCCTCCAGCGACGCGACGCGCTGCTCCAGCGCGTCCTGCGTCGGGTTCATGATCCGCGTGTAGATGTTGCCCATCTCGGCCAGCGCGAACAGGTCCGCGGCGTGCTGGGTGTCGCGGAACTGGTAGGCCGTCGTCGCGTAGATGGGCAGTGCCCGGGCACCGGTGGCCGGGTCCGGGCTCGTGCCGGCGTGGATCTGCCGGGTCTCGAAGCTCCAGCTCTGCGGGTCGGTCATGCGCCGTCTCCTCTCGCTCGCGGAGACCCGCGGCGCACGGGAGCTCCGTCCTTGCCGGGGGGCGGGCGCCTCCCGGCCGGCTCTTCCCCTGGAGCACCTCAGACGGAGTAGAGGTTGCCGGGCAGCCAGCCAGGTGCTTCGCGCTGCCTCTCAGGAGCCGAGGTGATCCTAGGACGCGCCGCAGGGGAGTGCGCGCCGCCCCCGTGGCGGGACGGATGTCCCACGTGAAACACCGGCCCCGTCGGTCACCCGGTCGGGGAGCCGGGGTCGGTCTCGTCGCCGGTGCCCCCCGTGTCGGCGGTCGGCTCCGGTCCGGTGGTCTCCGGAGCCGTCGTGGTCGGCTCGGTGGTCGGGGACGGCGAGCCGGTCGTCGGGGTGCTGGGCGGGGACGTCGTCGTCGGGGCCGGCTCCGTCTCCTCGGTGGTCGTCGGCTCCGTCTCCTCGGTGGTGGCCGGCTCGGTCTCCTCGGCCTGCTCGGTCTGCTCGGTGACCTGGCCCCGGGTGTCCGGCTCGCCGGGGGCCGGCGGCTTGACGTTGAGGTACAGCGCGAAGACGGAGACGAACAGCACGGCGAGCACGACCGTGGAGGTGCGCGCCCGGCCCAGGTGCTTGGGCACGGCCGACCACCAGCGGTGGCGCGGCGCCGCGGTCGTGCCGGTGGGCGCCCCGGCATCGGCGGCCGCGGCGGCGGGCGCCGTGCTGACGACGGGCTCGTCGGAGGCCCGGGCGGTGCCGTCGGTCGGGTCGCGACGCTCGTCGGGGGCGGTCACGAAACCTCCTCCTGGACGGCGGTCGCGCCGTCCCGCGCCGCGACCGAGGTGGTGGGCTGCGGCACCTGCATGCCCTGGCTGCGGAAGGCCTGGACGATGCGCGCCCGCAGGTCGCGGCCGACCTCGAACTGCTTGCCGGGGAGCGTGCGGGCGACCACCCGCACGTTCACCTCGTCCAGGCCGAGGGTCTCCACCCCCATGACCGTGGGCGGGTCGAGCAGCAGCGGCCGCATCGCCGGGTCCCGGAACGCCTCCCGGCCCACCTCCCGCAGGATCTCGTTGGCCCGGTTCACGTCCACCGTGGTCGGCACCGGCACGTCGACGACGGCGCGCGCCCAGTCGCGGGACAGGTTCACGACCTTGACGATCTGGCCGTTGGGCACGGTCACGACCTCGCCGTTGGGCGAGCGCACCCGCGTGACGCGCAGGGTGACGTCCTCGACGGTGCCGTTCGCCGGGTCGCCACCGCCCACGACCTGGATGGAGACGACGTCGCCGAACCCGTACTGGCGCTCGGTGATGATGAAGAAGCCGGCCAGCACGTCACCGACGATGCGCTGGGCGCCGAAGCCCAGGCCCACGCCGAGCACCGTGGCGGGCGCGACCAGGCCGGTCACCGGGATGCCGAGCCGGTCGAGGATGAAGAAGACCGAGATCGAGTAGATGAGCACGACCGCCGCCCAGGTGAGCACCTGGGTCAGCGAGTGGCGGTGCTTGGCCGCCTCCGACCGGACCAGCGCGTCCCCGCCGGTGGAGTTCCGGTCGATCCGGTCGGTGATCTTGTCGCCCACCCAGCCGACGAAGCGGGCGAGCAGGACCGAGCCGAGGACGATCAGCACCACTTCGAGACCCCGGCCGGACAGCCAGTCCAGCACGTCTCTCAGCGCGTCCACGGGGCGGCACTCCGATCATCGGGGGAAGCGACCTCTCCACCTTGCGCACCGCCGCCCGGCGATGCCAGCCCGACCCGCCGCCCAGTGCCGGTGGTGACGGAGAGATCGCTCACGGCGTCTCCCGCGGCTCGACGAACAGCGACTGCGTGGACCGCCCGATCGGGCCGTCGACGTCGAAGAGGACCGCGAAGCACTGCGCCGCCCCGGTGCCGCCGTGCACGGTCTCGGCGGCCATCCCCAGCCATTCCCCGCGCGGGGGTCGGTGCAGCGCGACGGAGAGGTCGACGTTGGCGAACGTGGCCCGCGTCCAGTCGAGGCTGGCGGAGATGCCGCTCGCGGCGTCGGTCATGACCAGCAGGTGCTGCAGCGGCGTCATCGGCTCTCCGGCGACCAACTCGCACTCGGCGCGGGTCCAGGCCGTGGCCGGCCCCGGGCCGTTGAAGGTCCCCGCGGCGAACCGCCACTCCAGCGCCCGGTGGTAGGCGATCTCGGTGGTGAAGAACCCCGCCCGCTCGGGGCGGCTCTCCTCGGGTCCGGACGGCGCCGGGTGCGGCTGCCCGGTCGCCGGGGCGGCGTCGTCGCGGGAACGCATCCGCCAGGCCGACAGCCGCATGAGCGGGCGGTCGTCGCCGGTGTCGAGGACCGCCTCCACCAGCTCGATCCGCCGGCCGGGGCGGATCACCGAGGTGCGCACCCGCACCGGGCCGACCGGGACCGGCGCCAGGATGTCGTAGGCCAGCCGCACGGTCTGCCCGCCGACGATCCCGCCGGCCCGCTCGACGGCGCGCAGGAGCAGGGCGGCGGGCGGCCCCGCGTGCTGGTGGGCGGCGTCCCAGGGGCCGATGGTCAGGGCCGTGGCGGTGAATCCGTCGCCGTCGGGCAGGTAGAGGGCCTCGGGCACGTCCATGGACGGAAGTCTGTCGCCGTCGGTCGCCGCTCCGGGCGCCGGGTCTCCCGCGGCGCCTCCGGTGCGTGCTGCCGCGGTGCCGCGCCGTCACAGCACGCCTGCCGGGCGTGGCTCTTCGGCCGATCCGGTATCGCAATCCGTTGTACCGCCGGACCGCCGTCCGTACGGTCCGCACGACGGGGGCAGCGACCGTCGGCACGAGGGGGAACACGGATGGTGCGGGCGCACGAGTGGGACATCAGCCGGCGGCTGTCCAGGCCACCCGGGGGGCGCCGACCGTGGTGGGTGTCGCACCCCGCTCCGGAGCCGGCCAGGCTGCGCCTGCAGTGGGAGGCGGCCGGCGGCCACGCCCTCGTCGTGGTGGACGGGGACATCGACCTGGTGACCGCGCCCCAACTGGAGGCGTTCGTCGCCGAGCGCCCGCTCGCCGGCTGCACGGTCCTCGAGCTCGACCTCGGCGGCGTCCCCTCGATGGGCTCGGGCGGGCTCTCGGTACTCATCGGCGTCCGCCGGTGGTGCCTCCAGCGCGGCATCGACCTGCTGCTGCGCAACGCCCAGCCCTCGGTGTGGCGGGTGTTCGAGGCGACGGGGCTGGACGCCGTCTTCACCGCCTCCGGTCGCGAGTCGCACCCGCCGGCGCAACAGCTCGCCCTCTTCTGAGCCGGTAGGTGTCTCGGCCGCGGTAGCCCGCTACCGTGCGCGCGTGCCCCGTACCGTCCGCCCCGGCCTCGGGTACGCGCTCACCCTCGCGGCGGCGGCGTTCTTCGCGGTCAACGGCACCGTCTCCACGCTCGCCCTCCAGGCCGGTCTCTCCGCGCCGCGGTTGACCGCGTTGCGGTGCACCGGCGCAGCCGTGGCCCTGCTCGCGGTCCTGCTGGTGGTGGCCCCGGGCCGGCTGCGGGTCGCCCGCCGGGAGCTTCCGCTGCTGGCGGTCCTCGGCGTCGTCGGGATCGCCATGACCCAGTACCTCTTCTACGTGGCCATCGGTCGCCTGCCCGTGGGCATCGCGCTCGTCTTCGAGTTCACCGGGACCGTGCTCATCGCCGTCTACGTGTGGCTCGTCCGCCGCGAGAAGGTGCGCCGCCGGGTGTGGGCGGCCCTGGTGCTGTCGTTGTCCGGGCTGGCCCTGGTGACCGAGATCTGGACCGGAGGCGGTTCGCTCGACGTGCTCGGCGTCGCAGCGGGCCTCGGCGCCGCCGTGGCTCTGGCGACCTACTACCTCATCGGCGAGCGGGGCACCGTGTCGCGGGACCCCGTCACCCTCACCTGCTGGGCCTTCGTCGCCGCCGCCGTCTTCTGGGCGGTGGCCGCGCCGTGGTGGCAGTTCGATGCCGCGGTGCTCGGCCGCGACGTGCCCGTCTCGATCGGCTCCCTCGAGCTCCCGCTGTGGGTTCTGGTGGCCTGGATCGCGGTGATGGGCGCGGTCGTGCCGTTCGGGCTGTCGATCGCCGCCCTGCGCCACCTGCCGCCGACCGCGGCGGGGCTGGTGGCCACGGCGGAGCCGGTGTTCGCCTCCGTCGTCGCCTGGCTGTGGGTCGAGCAGGTCCTCACCGCCTGGCAGGTCGTGGGTGGCGCCGTCGTCCTCACGGGGATCGCGCTGGCGCAGACGGCGCGCACCGCGGTCCCGCCGACCGCGCCGCCCCTGCCGGAGAGCCCGGCCCCGCTGTCGAGGTGACCCGGAACCGCCGGAACCGGCGCGATCACGTGATCTCGGCGGGTGCGGGGGCGGGGTGGGGCGCGTTGTCGTGTTCTCGGGCGGGGGGCGGGGGGT
>NZ_JBJHAB010000012.1:0-128690 GCF_054050815.1 Blastococcus sp. SYSU DS0552 | reverse complement strand
GGTCACCCCGCGGGGTGACCGGGCCGCCCGGTTCACATGCTGGAACGGCTTTCCTGCAGGGCCCCGCGCTGAGCTCGCGAAGCGTGGAGGGCAGGAAGGTCCTTCATCAGCGCTTCAGGTTCACCAGGTCCTGGAGGATCTCGTCGGAGGCGCTGATCACGCGGCTGTTCGCCTGGAAGCCGCGCTGGGCGACGATCAGGCTGGTGAACTCCTCGGAGAGGTCGACGTTGGACATCTCCAGGGCTCCGGAGACCAGGTTGCCCCGGCCGCCGGCCCCGGCGACACCGATCATCGCCACACCGGAGTTGTCGCCGACGCGGAAGGCGGAGTTGCCGGCCTTCTCCAGTCCGCTGGGGTTGTTGAAGGCGGCCATCGCGAGCTGGCCCAGCGGCTGGCGCAGCCCGTTGGAGTAGATGCCGGTGATCGTGCCGTCGTTGGAGAGCTGGAACGACTGCAGCGAACCCAGGGCGTAGCCGTTCTGCTCCGGGGCGGTCACCTCGCTCGAGCCGGCGAACTGGCTGATCGTCCCGAGGTCGACGGCGACCGGGCCGGGCCAGCCGGCGGCGCCGGGGGCGAAGCTGATCCCGCCGGTCGGTGCGGTCATCCTGCCCGCCGTGTCGAAGGTGACGGTGCCGTTGAACGGGCTGCCGTCGGCGTTGGTCAGCGGGAGCGCCGCGCCGCCGTTGTTCTGGACGGTCAGGCTCCAGGTGTCCGCGCCCGTCTTGTTGAACGTGTAGGTGACCGACTGGGCGACGCCCTGCGCGTCGTACATCGTGGTCGGGGTCTGCACGAACGACCCGATCGGGGCGGCGGCGTTGAGGTTGCCCTCGAGCGTGCCGGTCCCGGTGGCGCGCGGGTTGACGATCTGGCCGTAGGGCACGGTCAGGGCGCCGATCGGGCCGTTCGGGTTGATGGCGCCGTTGGCGTCGGCCACCCAGCCCTGCAGGATGCTCCCGTCCGGGGTCACCAGCCGGCCGTTCGCGTCGAAGTCGAACGAGCCGGCCCGGGTGTACAGCTGCTCCCCGCCGGGCCCGGTGGTGACGAAGAAGCCGTCGCCCTCGATCATGAAGTCGGTCGAGCGGCCGGTCGACTGGGCCGCCCCGTTCGTCCAGTTCGTGGTGACGGCGGCGAGCTTGACGCCCAGGCCGATCTGGGCGGGGTTCGTGCCACCCCGGTCCTCGGCCGGGGCGCCACCGGCGCGCACGACCTGGGACAGCGTGTCCTGGAAGACGGTGGCGCTGCTCTTGAAGCCGACGGTGTTGACGTTGGCGATGTTGTTGCCGGTGACGTCCATCTTGGTCTGGTGTGCACGCAGACCGGAGATGGCGGAGAACATGGAACGGAGCATCGGGGATCTCCTCCGGGTGGGGTCTCGGGGTGGGGGAGCGCGGGTCGGCGCAGGGGTGTGGTGGGGGTCAGCGGGCGCCGACGTCGGTGATCCGGCCGAGCGGCACCGCGACACCGCCCACGGTCGCCACCGCCTCGGCCGTGTCGGTGCCCAGCCGGACCGAGCTGACGACGCCGGTTCGCGCGGCACCGCTCTCGTCGGTGTAGGTCACCGTCTGGCCGACCATCGCGCCGGCGCTGCTCGAGCGCTGCAGCGCCAGCATCGAGGCGTTCTGCTTCGCCAGCTGCTCCAGCTTCTCCACCTGGCTGAAGGTGGCCGTCTGGGCCATGAGCTGGTTCG
Organism: Blastococcus sp. SYSU DS0552; assembly: GCF_054050815.1. Lineage (NCBI taxonomy): Bacteria > Bacillati > Actinomycetota > Actinomycetes > Geodermatophilales > Geodermatophilaceae > Blastococcus > Blastococcus sp. SYSU DS0552. The sequence continues at coordinate 127,003 of NZ_JBJHAB010000012.1, read as the reverse complement.
TGTCGGCGGGGTTGCTCGGGTCCTGGTACTTCATCTGGGCCACCAGGAGCTTGAGGAAGGTGTCCTTCCCCATCTGGTCCCCACGCTCCACGGAGTTCGTGGCGCTGTAGGTGGCGGTGGTGCCGACGGCACCGCCGACTGCGTCCGGCATGAGGTGACTCCTTCTCTCAGGCGAGCACGTCCACGCCGGACGACGTGGATCGCATGCGGGGGCGGGGCGGTCCCTCTTCCCCGCTATCGGCAGTCCGCTGCCCGGACCGGAACCGTTCGCCGGTCCCGTCGGAGGCCGGCGAACGGCCGCCCGGCCCCTGCTGCGCCTGCTGTTCGGCGGCGTGCCGCGCCAGCCAGGAGCCACCGGCGTCGGCGTCGACCTCGACCCGCGAGGGGCTGAGCCCGGCGGACTCGAGGTCGCGGCGGAGCTCGGGGAGGGCGTCCAGGAGCGCGGCACGGCCGAGCTCGTGCGCGCCGCGCAAGGTGAGGTCGAGGCCTCCCTGGCCGACGGTCACCTTCACCTCGACCGGGCCGAGGTTCTCGGGGGTGAGCACCAGCGTCATCGTGTGCGAGCCGTCGCCCGCCCCGCTGAGCACCGCCACCTGCCGGGCCACCTGACCGGAGACCGGCAGCGTCGCCCCGGAGCCGGTCGCCGCGCCGGACGCGGCGACCGGGGCGGCAGCGGTCACCTGGCCGGGGGCAGAAACGGAGCCGGTGGTGCCGGGGACGACCGGGGAGTCGTGGCCGGCTGTCCCGGCACCGGCGTCCGGGAGGGACGCGGCGACGGCTGCCCGGGGCTCCCCGCCCGGTCCGCCGTCGTCCGCCGTCGCGGCGCCGTCGCCGACGGCCCCGGCCGGGGGCAGGGCCGTGGGCGGCGGCGCACCCGGACCCTCGGGTGCCTCGCCCGGCACGCCGGTGACGGCGCCCGTGGCGGTGGCCGCGGCGGCCGGGCCGCCCGAGGCGGACACCACCACGGAGAGCGGTGCGGCCGACTGCGCCGTCGCGGCGCCCCCCGGCGCACCGGACGCGGCCGCCACCGGTGCCGCTGCCGCGTGCACGGCCGGGGTGGTCGGTGCCATGGGCGGAGCCGCCGGCGCGGGCGTGCCCGCGGGCGGAACGGGGCCGGGAACGATCGCGGCGCCGGGCTCGGTCGCGGCGGCCGCGGCCCCTGCCCCGATGCCCGCGGCGAGGGTGGCGCTGCTCGCTCCCACGGCGCCGGTGGTCGGCCCGGCCGCGGTGGAGCCCGCGGTCGACCCCGCGGCGCTGCCGAGTGCCAGGGCCCACAGCGCCGCAGCCACCCCGGCGGCGGCGGTGTCGACGACGGTGACACCGTCGGCTGCTGCCTCCCCGGTGGCCGCTCCGCCCTCGCCCGGGGCGGCGTCGCCGGAGGTCTGCCGTCCCCCGTGGCCGCGAACCGGGTTCTGACCGCCGGACAGCGCGCCGTCCAGGGCCGAGGCGAAGGGTTCCGCGCTGTCGCCGGAGCCGCCCGGCGAGGCGCCGGCCGGAGCGGCCCGGGGACCCGGGGCAGCGGTGGTCACGGGAGCGGTCATCGGTAGGCCTCCGCCTTGCTCATCACGGACCGGACGTAGTTCTGGGTCTCCGGGTAGGGCGGGATGCCGCCGTACCGGCTCACCGTCCCGGGCCCGGAGTTGTAGGCCGCCAGTGCCAGCTCGGTGGAGCCGAACTGCTTGGTCAGGCTGCTGAGGTAGCGGGCCGCGCCGTCGATCGCCGAGGCCGGGTCCAGCGCATCGACGCCGAGGCCGCGGGCGGTGGCCGGCATGAACTGCATGAGGCCCTGGGCTCCCGCCGGGGAGACGGCCGAGGTGTTGAACCCCGACTCCTGCTTGGCGACCGCTGCCAGCAACGAAGCCTCGACGCCGTGCCTGCTCGCCGCGCGCTGGAACAGGTCCGCGTAGGGCACCCCGGCCAGCGTGCTCGCGGTCGCCGGGGCCACCGTGGTCGCGCCGGCCGGTTCGGGGAGGACCCGGCGGATCACGGTGGGGTTGCCGACCGCCTGCACCTTCACCGTCTCACCGGCCTGCGGCGCGGCGATCATCTGCCCGTTGCCGAGGTAGATGCCCACGTGGTCGATCCCGGCCCGCGACGAGGAGTGGTCGAAGAACACCAGGTCACCCGGGCGCGCGGACGCGAGCGAGGCGACGGCCTTGCCGGCGGTCGCCTGCTGCGAGGAGGTGCGCGGCAGCTCGATGCCCAGGTTCCCGAACACCAGCTTGGTGAAGCCCGAGCAGTCCAGCCCCTTGCGCGGGTCGGTGCCGCCCCAGAGGTAGGGGACGCCGAGGTACTTCTCCGCCTCGGCGACCACCGCGCCCTCGGAGGCGGTGGCGGTGCCGGCGGCCCCGGTGGTCACCGAGGAGCTGCCGGTGAGCCCGGCCGCGCCGGCGGCCGAGGCCCACGCAGCGGACGACGCGGTGGTCGTGGTGGCAGGCTGGAACCGGGCGTGGATCTCGGCGATCCGGGCCTGCACCGCGCTCAGTCCGTCCATGCCGTCCCCCTGCGCGTGTCCGCGTCGTCGTCCGTGTCGCGGCGGGCCCGGCCGGTGGCCAGGTCGTCCGCGGCGCGCGCCTCGGCGGCGTCGGCGGCGTGCTGCTGGGCCTGCCGGTGCTGTTCGGCGAGCCGCTCGAGCGCCTTGGTGCGGCGCGCGGCGGCGGTCCACTCGGCCCGGACGGCCTCGGCCTGCTCCGCCTGTGCGGTGGCCAGCGACCGGGCGTCGGCGGCGTCGGTGGCCGCCGTGCGCAGCAGCACCATGGCCGCCACGAACGACCCGGCGGGCAGGGACGGCGGCAGCACGGCGCCGGCCAGCGCCGTCTCCTGCTCGGCCGCCCGCCGGGCGGCGTCCGCGGCGGCGTTCGCGGCGGCCGCCGCGGCGGCGGCCGCCGCCCGCTCCTCGCTCCGGCGCAGCTCCAGGACGGGCTGCAGCCGGAAGGCGGTGCGCTTCACCCGCCCCTCACGATCCGCTGCAGCCAGCCCCACGCCTCGGCGGCCGACGTCGACTCACCGAGCGGCTGCTGGAGGAACGCGTCGATCTGCGGGGCCAGCTGGCGGGCGCGGTCGACCAGCGGGTCGCTGCCGTCCTGGTAGGCCCCGATCTCGATCAGCTCCCGGACGTCGCGCAGGGCGCCCATGAGGCGGCGGATCTCCCGGGCATCGGCCATCTGCGCCGGCGGCACCACCGCGCCGGCGACGCGGGAGATGGACTCGAGCACGTCGATCGCGGGGAAGTGGCCGGTCGTGGCCAGCTTGCGGGTGAGCACGATGTGCCCGTCGAGGATCGAGCGCGCGGTGTCGGCGATCGGCTCGTTGTGGTCGTCGCCCTCGACGAGCACCGTGTAGAGGCCGGTGATCGACCCGGTCACACCGGTGCCGGCCTTCTCCAGCAGCTGCGGCATCATCGCGAAGACGCTCGGCGGGTAGCCCCGGGTGGCCGGTGGTTCCCCGGCCGACAGCCCGACCTCGCGCTGGGCCATGGCGGTGCGGGTGATCGAGTCCATCAGCAGCAGGACGTCGCGGCCCTCGTCGCGGAACGCCTCGGCGATGCGGGTCGCGACGAATGCGGCCTTGAGCCGCACCAGCGGCGGCTCGTCGGAGGTGGCGACGACGACGACGGTGCGGGCCAGCCCCTCGGCGCCCAGGTTCTCCTCGATGAACTCGCGCACCTCGCGGCCCCGCTCGCCGATCAACCCGATGACCCGGACGTCGGCGTCGGTGCCGCGGGTGATCTGGGCGAGCAGGCTGGACTTCCCGACGCCGGAGCCGGCGAAGATGCCGAGGCGCTGGCCCTTGCCGCAGGGGACGAGCGTGTCCAGGGCGCGCACGCCGAAGCTGAGCGGCTCCTCCACGCGGGCGCGGGAGAGGGCGTGCGGCGTCGCGGTCTCCAGGTCCACCCACGACACGCGGCCGTCGAGGGACGGTCCGCCGTCCACCGGCCGGCCGAGCCCGTCGAGGACGCGGCCGAGCAACTGTTCACCGACCGGCACCTGCAGCGGCCGGCCCGTGGCGCGCACCGGGGCGCCGGCGTGCACGCCGGACAGCCCGCCCAGCGGCATGCAGGTGAGCCGGTCGCGGCCGACGGCCACGACTTCGGCGAGCAGCCGGCGCGTGGTGGGGTCGACCTCGACGAGGTCGCCCACGGCTGCGGTGACGCCGTCGACGCTGAGGGTCAGCCCCATCGCACCGGTCACGACGCCGGTCACCTGTGGGCGGGCCGCCGCACGGGCGCGCTCGACCACGCCGGGCGGGACGGTCATGCGCCCAGCACCTCCTGCACGCGCTGCAGCGCCGTGCCCAGCTGAGCGTCGATCCGCCGGGGGCCGGACTCGGCGACGGCGCCGGCCCGCTCCACCGACGGGTCGGCGACCAGCCGCACCGTGTCGGGCAGCTCGGCGAGCGTCTCGGCGGGCACCTCGGCGAGGTCGTCCGGGTGCAGCCGCACGATCGTCGGGGCGTCGGCGGGGCAGAAGGTGAGGGCGCGGCGGACCGCGTCCATCACCGGGTCGGCGGCCAGCGCGAGCTCCCGGCCGAGGAGGTCCTCGACGAGGGCGAGCACGGTGCCCACGATCGAGTCGCGGATGTCGTCGGCCACCGGGCGGGCGGCCTCCTCCACCTCCCGCACGGCCGCGCCCAGCGCGGCGGTCGCGGAGACCAGCCGACGCTCCCACCGGGCCTGGACCTCGGCCAGTCGCTCCTGGGCGTCGCGCTCGACCTCGGCGACGACGGACTCCGCGGCCAACAGGCCCTCGGCGTGGCCGGCGGCGAAGCCCTCGGTGCGGGCCTGGGCCCGCAGCCGTGCCAGCTCCTCGGCGTACACGTCACCGAGCCGGAAGGACGGCTTGCTGCCGGCGACCGGCTGGTCCTCGGCGCGGCGCACGCTTGTCCGGCGTTCGACCGGCGAGGGCTGGGCGGGGACGGCGGGGGAGGGGGGCGCCGGGGCGGCCGCGGCCGGCCAGGCCGGCACCGGGATGCCGGCGGTCCGGGCGGCCGGGACCACCGCGACCCGTGGGTCCGCGGGGGCGCCGCGCTCGGCCATGACCTCCCGGTAGGGGCGGGCCAGCGCGGCGGAGCCGCCGCGCAGGACCGCGCCCTCCCGGGGTGGCCGGTGACCGGTGTCAGGCCCTACCCATCGGCGCGACTCCGCGCCCCGGTCCGCTCCTCGCTCGTTCCTCGCTGGGATGCTCCCGGGGCTGTCCTCACGCAACGAACTCATCGTCCCCGCCGCGGTTGATGGTCAGCACACCCTGCTCCTCGAGCGTGCGGATGACCGCGACGACCTTGGCCTGGGCCTCCTCGACCGTGCGGGTGCGCACCGGGCCGAGCAGCTCGATCTCCTCGCTGAGGTTCTCGGCCGCGCGCTCGGAGAGGTTCCGCTTGATCTTGTCCTGCACGTCGGGCCGCACACCCTTGAGCGCGGTGGCGAGGTCGTTGGCCTCCACCTCGCGCAGCACCAGCTGCAGGGAGCGGTCGTCGATGGTGACGATGTCCTCGAAGACGAACATCTGCGAACGGACCTGGTCGGCCAGCTCCGGATCGGTGTTGTCCAGCCACTCGAGGATCGAACGCTCGGTGGGCCGGGGGGAGCGGTTGATGATCTCGACGAGGGTCTCGACACCGCCGACGGTGGTCATGTCCTGGTGCGCCAGGATCGAGCCCATCCGGCGGCCGAGCTCCTCCTCGACCAGCCGCACCATCTCCGGTGAGGTGCGGTCCATCATGGCGATGCGGTGGGCGACCTCGGCCTGCTGCTCGGGGGCGAACCCGGAGAGCACCTCGGCCGACTGCGCGGCCGTGAGGTGGGCGAGGACCAGGGCGATGATCTGCGCGTGCTCGTCCTTGAGGAAGGTGACCAGCTGCCGCACGTCGGCGTTGCGCAGCGAGGCGAACGGCACCTCGGTGTAGACGACGTTGAGCCGGGACAGGATGCCCTCGGCCTTGTCCTGGCCGAGCCCCGCCGCGAGGATCTCGCGGGCGAACTCGACACCGCCGCGCCCGACGAACTGCTGCGCGGTCATCAGGTGGTGGAACTCGCGCATGACACCGTCGACGTCCTCGAGCTCCACCGAGCCCAGCTTCATCAGCTCGCGGGTGAGCGCCTCGACCTCCCGGGGCCGCAGCTGGGCGAGCAGGACGCCGGCCTCCTCCTTGCTCATCTGGGCGAGGAACACCGCGGCCTTGCGGAGGCCGGGCAGTTCCGGGCGCGGCGGTACGGCGACAGCGGTGCCGGGCGTCGTGGGGATGCTCGCGAGGGTCATGACTTGCTCTCGCCCAGCCAGCCGCGCAGCATGGCCGCGACCTCGTCGGGACGCTCGCTGACCATCGTGGAGATCTCCCCTCGCACCTTCGCCCGTTCGACGGCTTCCAGCTCCAGCGCGGCATTGTCGGGCTCGACCATCTGCCGGGTGCTGGCCACGCGCAGGCGGTCCAGCTCGGCGAGCACGTCGTCGTCGAGCTCGAGCGCCTCGTAGTCCTCGTCGTCCTCGCGGCGGCGCGAGCGCAGCCAGACGATGAGGACGACCAGCGCGATGCCCGCGGCGATGCCACCGGTGCGGATCATCGACCACATCTGCTCGGCGGCCTCGGCCTCGCGCGCGGCCTCCATCGCCGCGGCGGCGTTCTCGGCGGCGGTGGCGTCGAAGGGCAGCGCGGCGACCGTGATGTCGTCGCCGCGGGCCTCGTCCAGGCCGACGGCGGTGACCATCAGGTCGGTCATCTGCTGCTGGTTGAGGTTGCCGGCGACCGCGTCGTCCATGACGACGGAGACGGTGAGCCGATTCAGCGTCCCGGGGGCGTCGTCGACGACCTCGACGGTCTTCCCGACGGCGTTGTTGGCCGTCCAGGACTCCTTGTCGTAGTTCGCGGCCCCCTCGCCGGCGTTCTCCGCCGCGTCCGGCATGTTCTCCGGCCCGAGGACGCCGCCGACCGGGACACCTCCGCCCTCGTAGTTCTCGATGGTGTGCTGCTCGGAGAGGGGGGGCGTGCCCTCCTCGAACTGGTAGGTCTCGGTGGTGGTGTTGCGCTGGGCCAGGTCGACGTCGGCGCGGACCGACACGACCGCCTTACCGGGACCGACCACCTGGTCGAGGATCTTCTGGGCGTTCGCGGCCAGCCGGTTCTCGTAGTCCTGCTCCACCTGGGAGCGGGCGTCGCCGGCGGCCGCGGTGACGCCCGTGCCGGCGGCCGAGAGGACCCGGCCGGTCGAGTCGGCCACCGTGACCTGGTCGGGGTCCATGTCCTGGATGCTCGAGGAGACCAGGTTGGTGACCGCCTGGATCTGCTCGCCCGTGAGCGCGGTGCCCGGTGCCAGGTCGAGCAGGACCGACGCCGTCGGCTCGGCCTTGTCGGCGACGAACACCTCGTCCTTGGGCAGGGCGACGTGCACGACGGCGGAGTTGACGCCCGCCAGGGCCTTCAGCGTGTTGGCCAGCTCGCCCTCCAGGGCGCGCTGGTAGGTGACCTGCTGCTGGAACTCGCTGGTGGTGATGCCCTGCTCGTCCAGCAGGGCGTACCCGGTGCCCTTGCCGGCGGGCAGGCCCTTGCCGCTCATGGCCAGGCGGAGGTCGTAGACCTTGTCCTTGGCGACCATGATGGTGCCGCCGCCGTCCGCCAGCTCGTAGGCCGTGCCCTGGGCGTTCAGCTCCTCGACGATCGCGGAGGCGTCGCTGGCGGCGAGGTTCGAGAACAGCGGGGCCTGCGTCGGCGTGGTGATCCAGGTGTAGAAGAAGAACCCGCCGAGGGCCAGCCCGGCGAGCAGCAGGCCGATGACGACCTTCTGCCCGGCGCTGACCGTGTCGAACGTGGAGCGGGCACGCTCCAGCGTCCCGGCGAGTGCCGACTTCATCAGATCTGCATCCTCATGATCTCGTTGAAGGCCGCGACGGCCTGGTTCTTGATCGCCACGACCATCTCGGTGGCCACGCCGGACTCAGCGCTGGCGATCATGTAGTCGTGGACGTCCTTCAGGTCGCCGGTGGCGGCCTGCACACCAAGTTCCGCGGTCACCGACTGGGTGGCCTGGAGCTTGTCGAAGGTCGAGGCGAGGACGGCGGCGAAGCCGTCGGCGCCCTCGGCGGCGGGAGTGCCGCGGGTGCTGCCGGCGACACCGGTGACCGCGCCGACGCCGACCGGCGTGATGCCGCCGAGCGGGATCGTCATCAGCCCTTACCCAGCTGCAGGGCCGCCTGGTAGGCGTTGGTCGCCCGCTCGACCACGGCGAGGTTCGCCTGGTAGCCGCGCTGCGCCATCATCATGTGGGTCATCTGGTCGCCGAGGTCGATGTCGGGGTACTTGACGTAGCCCTCGTCGTCGGCCAGCGGGTGGTCGGGCTGGTACACCAGCCGGCCCTCGGGGTCGCCGAACTCCGCGCGGGCCACGCGCACGCCGCCCGTGCCGGTTCCGTAGTCCACGGCCTGGGCCACGACGAGCCGCGCCTGGAAGGCGTCCTCGTCGGTGCGCCGCACCGTGTTGATGTTCGCGATGTTGTCGGCGGCGGCATCGAGCCACTTCCGGTGCGTCATCAGCCCGGACTGCGAAATGCCCAGGGCCTGGAACATGGTCATGGTCAGGACGTCCTCAGGGCCGTGCGGATCGAGTTGTACTTGCCGTCGAGCGCGGTGAGCGCCAGCTGGTAGCGCAGCCCCGTCTCGGTGGCGATGACCGTCTCCGCGTCGAGGTTGACGTTGTTGCCGTTGGTGTTCGTCGGCTCCAGCGAGCGGGCGGTGGTGCCCCCGGAGATCACCGGGGTGGTGCCGTTGCGGATCGCCCCGCGCAGTGACGTCTCGAAGTCGGTCCGCCCGGCCAGGAAGCCGGGGGTGTTGACGTTCGCGATGTTGTCGGCGGTGACGCGCTGCCGCTGCGCGAGCCCGGCGAGCGCCGCCTTCAGGACCGGCGTGCCGACGTCGCCGATCATCGGGCGGCTCGCCGGCGGGTGGAGCAGGACACGATCGACCTCCGGGTACGCGGAAGACACCCGCGAACGAGTGCTGGGCCGCCGATCCGTGGCGAAAGTGGTGCTCTCCGTGCACCTGATCCATCGGCAGCCGGCCGGTGCCGCCTGACCTCGTTCCGCCACACGAGGGACGGCAGGGACCGGATGGGGGAACCGTGGCGGATGTGACGGGCGGTGACCTGGCCGTGCCGCGAGCCGACCGGGACGGGGGAGTTGGCACCTTCCGCACGGTCGCCGCGCCTGAGAGGCGGGTGCACGGCGGAACAAGACGAACGCCCCGCCGCCGGGAGCCGGCGACGGGGCGGACGTGCGGAGAGCGGGTCAGCGAGCGAAGGTGGCGAGCCGCCCGCGCCCGAGGGCGCGGGCGCGGTTGTCCCGCGCGGCCCGCCAGGCGGCCGCCCAGCGCTCGGCGGTGTGCTCGGTGAGGTGCTGGGCCAGCACCCGCTCCCGGGCGGCGGCGGCGACCTCGCGCCGGCGGTCGGCGTCCCTGATCCCGAGCGTGAGCCACTTCGCCCAGTCCTTGGGGGAGCGGGCCGGCATGCCCAGCCCGAGCCGTTCGTACTCGTCGGTCCGTGCGCGCACGCAGTACACGCCCCGGGCCGAGTACTCGAGCGGCTTGAGCCAGCTCTTGCTCGTGTTGAACCGGTCCACGCGGAGTGGGGCGATCCCGATGTCGAACAGCTCGCCGACCCGTGCGGCGTAGGCGTCCACGTCCATGACCCACGGCACCTCCTCGGGCTCGGACCGCAGGCCGAGACGCTTCCGCAGGTCCCACTTCTGCCCGAGGATCACCAGCCGGCTCAGCGGCGCCGTGCGGTCCAGCGCCTGCTGGAGGCCGGAGCCCATCTCCTGCAGGTCGTACGGGTGGCTCAGGACGTTGCCCCCCCACCCGATGGTCACGACGTCGGGGGTCCGCTCGTAGGCCGGCGGCAGCTCCGCGGTCCGCCGGGGCACCGCGTTCTCGATGACCGCACCGCGGCCGTGCCGGGCGTACTCGCGCAGCAGCGCCGGCGTCGAGGTGGTGACGAAGTCCGCCTCACGGGCGGCCTGCGCGGCGAAGTCGCCGGCCCCCTGGCGCACCAGGGCGTTGTGCCCCATGTGGCCGTAGGGGACGGCCGAGAGCAGGTCGTCCAGCTCGACGACGACGGCCACGCCCTGGTCCTGGAGGACCCGCTGGGTCTGGAGCATGCCGACGGTCTTCGGCAGCTGCAGGACCACCACGTCGGCGCCCTGGGCGTCGGCGGCGGTCACCTCCAGCTCCCCGTCGCCGGCGGAGGGATGCATCGTGGTGGTGATGCCGCGGGCGACCGCCACCTCGACTCCGAGCCCTGCGGCCTGGACCGCGCGGGCGGGCTCCTCGATGCGGTAGTACGTCGAACCCTGGGCGATCGCGTGCGTGAGCAGGACGCGCATGTGGGGGGACCCTTCTCTGGATGGCCGCTGCCGGGGGAGCGGTGCGCCGGAGCGGCGCCCGGCGCCGGAGGCCGGCGCTCGCCCCTCTGCTATCGGCAGCCCGTGCGCCGGACAGGTTCCGTCAGCAGGGATTTCCTCGCGCGGCCGCGGGCCGCGTCAGAGCGCGCGGTCGATGAACGACGGGACCGGTCGCTCGGAGCCATAGGACATGCGCGCGGCGACGTCGCGCTGCTTCTGGGACTGGGTGATCCGCTCGACCAGTGCCTCGGCGACCGCCAGCTGGTGCTGCAGCAGCCGCGCGGCCCGCTCGCGCAGGTCGGCCGGGATCGGGCCGAGCCCGGACGGCGGCACCCAGTCGGTGCTGCGCCGGCCCCACGCGGCGATCTCCTCGGCACGGCCCCGGGCGAGGCTCTCCTGGGCGTCGAGGACGTCGCCCTCGAGCTGGTCGAGGGCCTCGTGCCAGTCGGCGGGCGGGCGCCGGTCGCCCGACGTCGAGCTGCCGGAGGCGTTGGGCCGGGTGGGCGGCGTGTACGGGCTGGCACCGAAGCCGGCCGCGGCCGAGCCGCTGACCGGGCCGACGGTCATGACGCGACGCCGGCCAAGGACGCGGCGGCCTGCCGCCACGCGTCGCGCAGGGGCTCGACGACCGCTCGGCAGGAGGCGATGCGGTTGGCGTCGAACTTGAGGTTGGCCTGCACGAGCTCGGCCATCAGCCAGTTGTAGAGGGCTGCCAGGCGCGGCCCGCCCTCCCACAGGTCGACCTGCAGGCTGGACAGCAGCTCGAGGACGATCGCCTGGGCGTGCTGGAGCTCGTCGTTGACCCGGGCGCGGTTGCCCTCGGCGACGGCCATCTGCGCCCGCTCGAGGTCGAGCGTCAGCCGGTCGTACAGCATGACCAGCACCTGCTGCGGCGAGGCGGTGGCGACGGCGTCGCCGAGGTAGCGGGCGCGGAGCGAAGCGGCACTCATCGAGAAGGGCTCCTGAAGCGAAGAGTCGAGCGGTCGGGCGGGGGAGGTCAGGGCTTCGGCAGGGAGCCGAGCTGACCGGCCAGCCAGTTGGACTGGTTGGTCAGGGAGCTCAGCGCGGTCTCCATGGCGGTGAACTGGCGGGTGAGGGCCACCTTGCGTGCGGCGAGCCGCAGGTCCCAGTCGGCGATCCGGTCCTGGATGTCGCGCGCGAGGCTGTCCTGGCCCTTGGCGAGCGAGCTCAGGGTGCCGGTGGTCGCGTCGGAGGCGGCCTTGCTGACGTCGCGGACGCGGACGGCCAGGCCGGGAACGAAGTCGGGTTCCCCCTCCACGCCGGTGCCCGCCACGATGCGCTGGGCCAGCTCGGGCGTCGCCGTGAGGGCGGCGGCGAACTTCTCCTTGTCGAAGGTGATCCGGCCGTCGCGGGTGGTCTGGAACCCGACCTGGGCCGGTGAGCCGTCGTCGCCGACCGCCTCGGAGACGGCTTGGAGCAGCTGGCCGGCGATGGAGGTCACCGCGTACTCACCGCGCAGCGCCGCCTTGCTCCCCGGGGTGTTGTCCGTGTACGTCTTGATCGTCGACAGCGCGTTGTTCACCGTGTCGACGAGTGCGGCGACCTTGTCGGCGACGGCGGCGGGGTCCGTGGCGACGGTGACGGTGACCGGCGTGGGCTCCACCTTGGACACCGTGAGCGTCGCCCCGGGCAGGACGCCCTCGAACGTGTTGGTGGCCGAGCGGATCGTGTAGGCCGTCGTGGTGGCGGTGTCCTCGCCGACCTTCAGCTCGGCGTCCTGGCCGACGCTGGTGGCAGTGAACTCCGTGCCGGCGACGGAGAAGCCGGCGGCCGCGCCGGAGCTGCTGGCGCTGATCTGGAGGGCGAACTCGCCGGGGGACACCTGCACCGCGGAGGCCTTCAGGCCCAGGGCGGTGTCGGCGTTGATCTTCGCCGCGACCTGCTCGAGCGACTCGGTGCCGTCGAGCGTGACCGTGCCCTTGCTGGTGGTGCCGTCGGCGCTGCGGATGTCCAGGCTGCTCAGGTTGGCGGCTGTGGTCGTGCTCGTCCACCGTCCGGCGCTCACGCTCGAGGCGGTAGTCGCGACCTGGGCGACGGTGAAGGTCAGCGAGCCCGGGCTGGCGTAGGAGGCGGTGGTGACGCCGACCGAGGCGGCGGTGCTGGTCGCCTTCGTGCTGGCGAACGACTCCGGCCTGGACAGCGACTCGGCGCTGGTGGTCAGGGCCGCGAGGGCGCTGTTCACGGTGCGGTAGGCGCTCGCGGTGACCTGCGTCGTCGACAGCCGCGTCTTCAGCGAGTTCTGCTGCTGCGCCTCGAGCTGCAGGAGTTGGCTGATCATCGTGCCCGTGTCGATCCCGGACACCAGGCCGGTGTTGATGCTCATCGTCATGTCACTGGCTCCTGGGTCGACGGGATGGGGGCCCCAAGCGAGTGAGGGGGGAGGCGCGAGGGCCTCCCCCCTCACCCGGGGTGGTGCTGAGGGTCTGCGGCCTCAGCTGCTCAGCTGATCGGTGATCAGCGGAGCAGCGAGAGGACGCCCTGCGAGGCCTGGTTGGCCTGCGCCAGCATCGCGGTGCCGGCCTGGCTCAGGATCTGGGCGCGGGTGAACCCGACCATCTCCTGCGCCATGTCGGCATCGCGGACCCGGCTCTCCGACGCGCTCAGGTTCTCGATCGAGACGTTGAGCGAGTTGATGGTGCTCTCGAAGCGGTTCTGCTTCGCACCGAGGGTGGCGCGCGACTCGGACACGCTCTTGATCTGCTCGTCGAGCGTGGCCAGGTCGGTCGAGGCGTCGTAGGTGCCCGAGGCCGCCATGGTGGTGGCCACGCCCTCGATCGCGGTGGCGACCGTGCTGACGTTGCTCAGCTCGACCGTCATGGTCTCGCCGCCGTTGGCACCGGTCTGGAACGACAGGCTGGAGGCGCTGCCGTTCAGGAGCTTGGTGCCGTTGAAGTCCGTACGGTCGGCGATGTCGTTCAGCGCGCCGGCGAGCTCCTCGACCTCCTTGGCGATGTAGCCGCGGGCCTTGTCGTCGACGACACCGCTGTTACCCGCCTGGACGGTCAGGTCACGGACGCGCTGCAGGATCGAGTGCACCTCGGTGAGGGCACCTTCCGCCGTCTGCACGACGGAGACACCGTCCTGCGAGTTGCGGACGGCGACCTTGAGGCCACCGACCTGCGAACGCAGGCCCTCGGAGATCGCCAGACCGGCCGCGTCGTCGGCGGCGCGGTTGATGCGGAAGCCGGAGGAGAGCTTCTCCAGCGACTTGCTCATCTGGTTGTCCGTGATGGACAGGTTGCGGTGAGCGTTGAGCGCCGCGATGTTCTGGTTGATGCGCAGACCCATGATGATCCTCCTTGGACGGGGTCGTACCTGTTGATCCCGCTGCATCCGTGCTGCGGGGTGGTGCACCTAGGTCTTCGGCGGGATGCGCGTCCTGCTTGAGCCGAGTGCCGAAAACTTCCGCAGATCAGGCCGAGCGGGCAGCCCTGCCCTCGGCGTCGGCCCACGAGCCGGGGCGACGGGGGGGCGGCACCCCGGCCCGGCCGGTCACGCGGTCGATGTAGGCGTGCTGCTGGTTGCGTGCCCGCACCCCACCGTCGGCGGGAACCGTCCTGCCTTCCCAGATCTCGCTCATGGCGGCGTGCAGGAGGGTGAGGGCCCGTGCGCGCATCTGCGAGACGCGCGACAGCGTCACGCCCAGGTCTTCCGCGATGTCGGTCAGGGATTCATCACCGAAGAAATTGCGCTCGACGACCTCGTCCAGCCGGTCGGGCAGCGCCCGGATCGCTGCGTGCAGGTGCCGGGCACGTTCGCCGCGCAGGACCGCGCGCTCGGGGGACTCGCCGGTGTCGGGCAGGTCGAGCGACGTCCCGTCGAGGCCGTCCTCCGCGTCGATGCTGACCATCACGGCCCGGTGGACGTCGACCTGCAGGTGGTCGAGCTCGCTGCGCGGGACGCCCAGGCTCTGCGCGAGCTCCTCGCGCGTGGGCGGCCGGCCCAGGCTGATGGTCAGCGCGTCGGCGGCGGCGTCGGTCCGCCGGGCCGCGGCGCGCACCGATCGGCTGGCCCAGTCCCCGGAGCGCAGCTCGTCGAGGACCGCACCCTGCAGGCGCGCCAGGGCGTAGGTGGAGAAGGAGGCGCCCGCGTCCGGGTCGAACCGGCGCGCCACCTCGACAAGGGCCACGTGGGCGCAGGACAGCAGGTCCTCGCGGCTCACGTGGCCGGGGAGCGAGATGCGGGAGGCGACGGCGTTGACGGCGAACGCCGCGAGCGGGAGGTGCTCGGTCACCAGGGCGTCGACCTCCTGCGGAGAACGCCCCTTGACCGGGTGCGGGACCCGGCCGTTCTGGGGACGTTCGCGCAACGGCCGGTCGTGCGCGGACCGCTCACGGAGGGGTCGCTCGGTCGCGAGGGAACGGACTGGGGTCACGTCCGTATCTCTCGGCTGGCGGCGCCGGGTTCGGCACCACCCGTCGGCACAAATCCTGTGGAACTTGAGCGCCGATTCCCTCCTTCGGCTCAACCCCCTCCGAACGGGTGCCGATGCCAGCTCCGACAGCGGTTCTCCCCGACCCGGGGGGCTCAGGGTTACCGCGAGCACCAGCGAGACGACGGAAGGCGGTGGACGGAGTGGACTACCAGCACCTGTCGACGTTGCTGTGGCGGGAGCAGGAGCTCCTGGACCTCCTGCTCTTCAAGGCCGAGGAGAAGCAGTACCTGATCCTCACGGGCAAGACCCGGTGGCTGGCGCGCATCGCGCACGAGATCGAGGTGATCCTCGACCAGCTCCGCACCCTGGAGGTGGAGCGATCCGCGGCCACCGAGGTGATCGCGGGGACGCTCGGGCTGGCGAGCGACCCCTCCCTGCGGCAGGTCGCCGACGCCGCCCCCGCCCCCTGGAACGACCTCCTCGCCCAGCACCACGAGGCGCTGCTGGTGCTGATCACCGAGCTGCGCAGCCTGTCCGACGCCAACCGCGAGCTCATCGAGGGCGGCCTGTCCGCCATCGGGGACGCGCTCACGCGGACGCGCTCGTCCTCGGCCGGCACGTACGGCGCGACCGGCCGGCACTCCGACGGCACGCACCGCGCGGTCACCCTGGACGGAGCACTCTGACGTGAGCACCTTCAGCCTCCTGAACACCGCGACCACGTCCCTCTGGGCGCAGCGCCGGGCCCTCGACGTCACCGGCCAGAACATCTCGAACGTCAACACCGACGGGTACTCCCGCCAGCGCGTGGACATGCAGGCCATCGGGGGCAGCGCCGTCCCGGCGTTCTACTCCACCGGCTCGGGCATCGGTGGCGGCGTGAACGCCGACGAGGTGACGCGGATCCGTGACGCTTTCCTGGAGGGTCGCGGGCACACCGAGCACGCCAACAGTGCACAGCTGACCGCCGAGACCGACGCCTACGAGCTCGTGGAGCAGGCGTTCCGCGAGCCCGGCACCACCGGCCTGCAGAACCTCATGGCCGACATGTGGCGCGGGTGGCAGGACGTGGCCAACAAGCCGGAGGACGAGGCCGCCCGGGGGCAGGTGCTCAAGCGGCTGGAGACCCTCGTCGGAGGGCTGCACTTCAGCAGCGCGCAGCTGGACGGGCAGTGGCAGCAGACCCGCGAGAACCTCGGCGTACTCGTGGACGACGTCAACGCGGCGGCCGGGACGATCGCCCAGCTGAACACCGCGATCCTCCGCGCCTCGCAGACCGGTCTCCCGGCCAACGACCTCACCGACCAGCGCGACCTGCTGGTCATGAAGCTCGCCGACCAGGTGGGGGTGTCGGTGCGGCCGCGGGACGGTGGCGTCGTCGACGTCCTCGTCGGCAGCGTCACCCTCGTCTCCGGGGGGACGGCGTCGAAGCTCGCCGTCCAGGGCACGATCGACCCCGCCGGCACCGCCGGTGACCCGCCGCGCGTCGTGACCGCCACCGGAGGGCTCTCGGTGACCGTGGGCGGGACCGCCGGAGGGCAGCTGCACGCGCTGAACTCGATCCTGCCGACCTACCGCACCGAGCTCGACGGCATCGCCTCGTCCCTGGCCACCGCGCTCAACGAGGTGCACGACGACGGCTTCGACCTCGACGGGCTGCGGGGCGGTGCGCTGATCGGCTCCAGCGGCGGGCCGGTGACGGCGTCGTCGATCACCGTCGCGATCACCGAACCGCGCAAGCTCGCCGCGTCGTCCCTCGGTGCGGACGACGGCTCCGTCCCCCCGAACCTCGACCGCGGCAACGCCGACAAGCTGGCCCAGCTGGGCAACGGCGTCACCTCGCCGGACGCCGCCTACCGGAAGATGATCGTCGAGCTGGGTGTCCAGTCGGCGGTCTCGCAGCGCAACCTCGGCATCCAGTCGGTCATCACCGGGCAGGTGGACGCCGCCCGGGAGTCCGTGGCCGGGGTCAACCTCGACGAGGAGATGACCAACATGCTGTCCTTCCAGCACGCGTACTCGGCCGCGAGCCGGCTGGTCTCGGCGATCGACGAGATGCTCGACGTCCTGATCAACCGCACCGGCCGCGTGGGGTTGTGATCTGAGTGCGCATCACGCAGAAGGCCGTCGCGCTCACCAGCCTGCAGGGCCTCAACCGCAACCTCGACACGTTCGGGAAGCTGCAGCAGCAGCTCACCTCGGGCAGGCTCATCAACGCGCCGTCCGACTCGCCGACCGGCACGAACAAGGCGATGCAGCTCCGGTCGGAGCAGGCCGCCGTCGAGCAGTTCGGCCGCAACATCTCCGATGCCGACAGCTGGCTGTCGATCACCGACTCCACGCTGCAGAACATGCTCGACGTGACCCGGCGGGTCCGGGACCTCACCGTGCAGGGTGCCAGCACCGGCAGCTCGTCCGAGGCCAGCCGGCGGGCGCTGGCCACGGAGGTGGCGTCGCTGCGCGAGAGCCTGCTCGGGCTGGCGAACACGACGATCCAGGGTCGCCCGGTGTTCGGCGGGGTGACCACCGGCGCCACGGCCTACAGCGACGCCGGGGACTTCCAGGGCATCGCAGGGGCCGACGGCGCAGACGTCATGCGGCGGGTCTCGTTCACCGAGGAGGTTCGCGTGGACCTGACCGGGCCCGAGGCGTTCGGGCCGGCCGGTGCCGACCTGTTCGCCCTGGTCGCCCGGATCGCCGACGACCTCGTGAACGACCCCGCTGCCCTGGACCAGGGGCTGGTGGACCTGGACGCGGCGATGAGGCGGATGCTCGGCGGGGTCGCCGACGTCGGCGCCCGGGCGGCCCGGATCGAGCGCGAGCAGCAGATCAACAGCGACCTCGCGCTGACCCTGGAGACCCAGCTCGGCGAGGTCGAGAACGTGGACCTGCCGAACACCATCATGCGGCTGCAGGGGCAGCAGGTCGGCTACCAGGCGGCGCTGCAGGCCACGGCGAAGGCCATCTCGCCGACGCTCATGGACTACCTGCGCTGATGACCATCCTCGCCGACAGCCCCGCAGTGGGCCCGATGACGACGGTGCCGGCTCCGCCCCCGGTGCAGGTGCTGTCGTTCACCGAGCCGCTGCCGGGGTTCCCGGACCACTCCGACTACGTGCTGGTCGCCGGGGACGCCGCCGGGCTGCTCTTCTGGCTACAGGCGGTCTCGCCGGACGGTCCCCGGTTCCTCGCCGTGCCGGCGCGGGAGTTCTTCCCGGAGTACGCCCCGGTCGTCCCGGCCGACGTCCGGGCCGGTCTGGGTCTGACCGACCCGGCCGATGCCCGGGTCTACTGCCTGGTCAGCGTGCCCGGTGGCGACGTCGCCGAGGCCACGGCCAACCTGCGGGCCCCGGTCGTCGTCGCCCCCGCGACGCACCGGGCGCAGCAGGTCGTGCAGACCGACGGTGCGCATCCTCTTCGTCGGCGCCTGCGCCGATAACCTCAGTGTCGCCGCGTCGGGGACGCGGCCCCGTGCCCGCAGCCGCGGGCACCGCCACGGACGGCCACCCACACACCCATGGAGGGGTACTCGTGCTCACACTCACCCGCAGCGTCGGCGAGACGATCCGCATCGGCGACGACATCGAGGTCCACGTCGTCGAGGTGCGCGGAGGCACCGTGCGACTGGGCTTCAAGGCCCCGCGCGAGGTCACCATCCACCGCGAGGAGGTCTACCGGCAGATCGCCGAGGCGAACCTGCTGGCGGCCCAGGTCACCGCGGACGCGCTCGGCGCGCTGGCGGCGTTCGCGCCCACGGCCCAGTCGGACGCCGACCCCGACGGCGCCGGCGCGGAGAGCCCGCGTCCGGCCGAGGCGGCGCGCCCCGGCGACTGACAGAACTGCACGACTGTCGGGGGGTGCTCCTCGGCAGTCCGTGCCAATCTGACGGCCCGATGGGGCTAGGCGACCGCGACACGGGCAACTCTTGCCGAAGCTTCGCCCTGACTACTGCGATGGACACAGCGAGTTGTGTGCCGTGTCCGCAGCGTGCATGCGGCAGATTCCTCCCCAGGCAAGTGACAGGGGGCGATCAAGATGGCACGTAACGCATGCACCGCTTCGGTGGCGGGGGACCAGACCGGCGACCAGGAGTCCGTGGTGGTCCACGTGCAGCTGCGACCCCGCCGGGGCGCCACCCGCAAGTGCCTCGCGGCGCTCGCGGCGCTGGCCGCCGAGCACGAGGGCGTGGTCGTCGCGGTCACCGGCCTCAGCAAGGACGACCGCGTCGTCCGGGTGACCGTCGGCGTCGATCTCGGACCCCGGGCAGCGGTGGCGAAGTTCTCGCCGCAGGCCCAGGCGGCGTACGCGTTCGTGTCGGCGGTGTTCACCTCGCTCTACGACCACATGCCGGTCTACACGGCCGAGCCCAGCGGTGCCGAGCGCGCCGCGGCCACGACGCTGCTCGAGCACGCCGCCGTCGGTGCGGCCCGTGCCGACGCCCTGGGCGCCGACATGTTCGAGGCGCTGCCCGACGCCTCGGCGCCGGCCTCGCCCGTCCCCGCGCCGCGCCGCCCCGGCCCGGGGGAGCGCATCCCGGCCTGACGGCCTCCCGTGCAGTGCGGGGTGCCGGCCGCCCGGCACCCCCTTCTTCCCCGTAGTGCCCAGGAGTACCGATGCCCGACCGCGTCCCGTTCCCGACGTCCACCACCGACGACCGACCCCGTACCCGCGAGCCCCTCGTCTTCGGGGGGATCCCCGAGGCCGACGGGTGGGCGCTGGCGCCCATCACCCCGCGCGACCGGGTGCACTTCCGGGTGGACCACGAGCTGCCGCTCGACGAGTTCCGCCGGGACCTGCCCGAGGGCGTCACGGTCAGCTACGACCAGGGTGACGGTCTCTACCGGGTGGACGGCGCCTGCGGAACCGCCGCCGTGCTCGCCGACTGGGTCAAGGCCTGGTGTGCCGGCCGGGGGACCACCACCATCGGGCTGCGCGCGGAGACCAGCGTCCGCCGGCGCGCGCCGCGCGACCTGCCGCCGGCCTTCCTCGACGACCTGTGCCGGCACTACGGGCCGGTCAGCCTCAAGCGCCTGCAGCGCAACATGAGCACGATCCGCCTGCACCTGCCCGACCCCGACGACCTCGGCCAGCAGGTCTACGAGTGGATCCTCAAGGCGGTCGCGCAATACGACGAGAACAAGTCCGTTCCGTTCGGTGCCTTTTTGGCCACCCAGCTGTCCAAGTGGGTGCACGACCTGGGGCGCAACGCCCACGGGCGCACCGCGGCCGACACCGAGCACAAGCAGCAGAAGGCGATCGCGGCGTTCATGGCGGAGCACCAGCGCCGCCCCAGCGAGAAGGAGCTCGCCGCCTACATGGGGCAGAGCGTCGACACCTTGCGGCGCAACTCCCAGACCGTCGCCACGCTGAACGGGCTGCGGAACCTGCAATCGCTGGACGGGGCGCCCGAGGCCACCGAGATCCTGCTGCCCGACTCCTCCGAGGCGCCGGACGAGATCATGGGGGAGGCCGAGCAGACGCTGCTCTCCCACGCCCTCACGGCCGCGTGCGCTCCCGACCCGGACGCCCGCCGCGATCAGCGGGCCGGCCAGCCCAACGTGCTCGGCTGGGCGACCTGGTACCTGACGACCTGGGGTGGGCGGACCAAGACCCAGTTGTCGGCCGACCTCAACACCTCGGTGCGCAACATGAACGTCTACGCCGACCGGGTCGAGAAGGCGCTCAAGGACCGGCTGGCCGAACTCGCGGACTGAGGAAGGACCCCGGCCCTCGCACCCCGCGCAGACGCGGGACGAGCCACCGGACAAGGCCATCGAGATCCCGTGATCTCGGCCGTCGCCCCGCAGGGGAGCGGTCGAGATCACGGGATCTCGGCATGTGCCCCGCGCAGAGCGGTGACGTGCGGGGCGGGGTGGGGTGAGCGGACACGCCCGGGAGAATCGAGCCGGAAAAGGACCCGTCGGCGGGTCGAAGTCGGTCCGAGCCTGCCGATATCCACCTCGTGACACCCCGCCCGAGGAACCGCCGCCCGGCCCATGCGCCGGGCCCGGGGCCCAGGGCGTGGTACCGGAGCGGTGCCCGGTGAGCGCGCTGCCCGCGGGCGACGCCGGGTGCCCGGCGCTCGTGCCGCACTGGCTGGACGCGACCGCCCGCGAGCTGCTCGCCGCATCCGTGCGCACCGCCCTGGACGACAGCGCCGTGCACCCGGTGGCCAGAATCCACCTGCACGACGTGCTGACCGAGCTGCACGTGGCCGCCGCGCGCGAGGCGGTGTGGCCCGCCTCCACCGCACGGGTCCGCCTGGCCACCGGGTGGGACGAGGACGTCCTCCCGGTCCGGCTCAGCCGGGCCGAGCTCGCCGCGGTCCTCGGCCTGCCGGCGCTGCCGGCCCGGCTGCGCCCCCTCCTCGGTGCCGGGGACCGCCCGTGACCCCCGGACCGTTCGGCACAACCTCGTCCACGCGTCTGCTGCAGCGGTTCCGGACCGCGCCCGTCGACGTCGTCGACCTGCACGACGTGGCCGCGCAGCTGCTGCCGCGGCTGTCCTCGCAGCGCCTGCGCCTGGGGCTCGTCCGGCGACCGGGTGCGGGCACCGTGCTGCACGTCGAGGAGGACGAACGGGTGCAGCGGGTGCCGCTGACCGACCTCGCCGAGGACATGAGCCGGGCGGGGATCCCGGGCACGACCGCGGGCATCGCCGCTGCGCTGGGCACGTGGGTGGCCCGGCGGCCCGTGACGGACGCGGCCGCGGCGGGCGAGGGGATCGCCGTGCTGGACTGGTCGGACCGGTCCGAGACGGCGGTGGGCTGGACCGTCGTCGTCGTGCGCGGCGAACTCGCCGTGCCCTGGGTTCCCTCACCTTCGGCGCGCACGGTGGAGCTGCACCGCGTCCGCTCCGCGGCGACCGGCCGGGCCCACGAGGTGTCACCGGAGCTGCGTGTCGAGGGGCCGTTGGCGCTGTGGTCGCACCGCGCGGTGCCGGTGCTCGCGTCGGCGGCCCTGGTCGCCCCGGAGCTGATGCGGCAGCGCATCGCCGCCGCGGGTCTCGCGCTGCCCGACATGCACGTGGTCGTGACCCCGCACCGGCCGGTGGTCTGCGCGGATCCCGGGGTGGCCCAACGGCTGGCCGGGCAGGCCAGCGAGGCCAGCGTGACGCTGCCCTGGCGGGACGTCGTCGACCTGCCCTGGCTCTGAGAGCCGCCGGCCGCCCGCCGCTCAGGAGATGTAGCCGTACTCCCAGTGCCAGGGCTCGGGCTTCTCCGCACCGGGCCGGGCCCACTCCGGCTGGACGAAGCCGAAGCGCGCGGCGTTGGCCGTCATCCAGTTCCACTGCGGGGTGTGGGCCACGTTGATCCCGCCGCCGAGGTCGATCGCCAGCGCCCAGCCGTGGTTCGACGTCCCGGGCACGGCCGCCAGGGTGGGCTTGGCGTAGTAGGCCGCCACCTGGCCGCCGAAGGAGCGGTAGGAGTCGGTGAGGTGCAGCGGGGTGCCGAACTCGGCGGTGAAGGCGGCGTCCAGCTGGGCGTAGGCGGCGGCCGCGTCGCACCGCAGCGCGTGCCCGGCCACCCCCAGCCGGCACAGCGCCTCGGCCGGGATCCGGCCGTTGGACCAGCCGCCCCACGCGGGGCTCACGGGGCCCGGCGCCGGAAGGGGAGCGCCGCACGCGCCGGTCCCGCCGCCGGCGGGGAGCGCCGGGCTGGGCTCGACCGGGCGGGGCAGGGTCACCCGCACCGCCGACGAGCCGGCCGCCATCGAGCGGACGGCCACCTGGTAGGAGGCGGCGGAGGCGCCGATGACCTGCCCGTCGCCCAGGTAGATGCCGACGTCCTGCCCGCCGGGGGCGAAGACCAGGTCGCCGATCTGGACGTCGCGCGCCGGCACCGGTGCGCCGGTTGCCCACTGGGCCGCGGGGTCACCGGGCAGGGCGTACCCGGCCAGCAGCCAGGTGCCGGCGGTGAAGCCACCGCAGTCGTAGGTCTCCGGCCCCGCGGTCCCCGCGACGAAGGGCTTGCCGAGCTGTGAGAGGGCGTTGCTGACCGCGGCCACGGTCTCGGCCGGCAGCACCGTCACCGGTTCGCTGCCGATGACGGCCCAGGCCACGCCCGGGATCGGCCGGCCGTCGGCGTCCAGTGCCGGGGACAGGCCCGGGGGGAACGTGGCGGCATCGGCCAGCGCGGCAGCCGGCGGCGGCACGAGCCCCGCACCGGCCAGGCGCCCGAGGTAGTCCTGCCAGCGCCGCGTGGCGGCCTCGTTGCGCTGCTGCTGGGGACCGGCCGCGGGGATCGCCCCGAGACCGGCGAGCCGGCCGGTGACCTCGGGGGAGAGCTCGCCCACCTCGTCGCGCACGGCGGCGAGGACGCCGGCGGCGCGCTGTTCGGCGACCCGCAGGGCGGCGCGGGCGTCCGCCACGCGGGAGGAGGCTGCCTGCAGCCGGGCGGCGGCGCGCTCCGCCCGGACCACGCTGCCCTCCAGCGCCCGCCCGGCCCGGTCGGCGATGGCCACCCGGGTGAACGTCGCGGAGGTGGTACCGGGCCGGTCGAGGTCCAGCCCGAGCACCGGGTACCGGCTGGTGCCGTCGGCCCGGTAGAGCTCCGCCGCGCCGGCGCCGACGGCGTGCCGCATGGTGGCGAGCTCGGCGCGCACCGCGTTCTCGGCGCTCAGCGCGTCCGTCAGCCGGTCGCGGGCCAGTCCGGCCTCATCGGCCAGCCGGTGGTAGCGGTCCGCCTGCTCCAGCAGCGAGCTGCGTGCGGTGAGCGCCAAGGCCGTGGGGTCGAGGGCGGCGCCGCCGCCGTCGGGCGACTGCGTCCCGGGCAGCAGCACCGCCAGGGCGGCCGGGATGAGGAGGGCGCTGGTGGCGATGACGCCGAGGCGGGCCGACCAGCGGGAACCGGGACGCCGGGTGCGGCCGCTGCGCCGCCGTCGGCTGGGGGTGCGTCGAGTCGTGGCCCGGCCGGTGGCAGGGCGCCCACGGCCGGCCGCGGACCCGGGCGCCGGGCGCCGCGCGCCGGCGCCACCGGAGCGGCTGCCGGTGCCACCGGAGCGGGTGCCGGTCCCGCCGGAGCGGGCGGCGACGGCCGCCCGGGCCGCGGCCAGCTGCTCGGGCGTGACGCCGGGGCGGGCGGCGGCCGCCTGGCGCAGGGCCAGCGCGTCGCGCAGTGCCGCGGCCTGCGCCGGGGTCAGGGGCGGTCGGGCCGGGGAGCGCTTCCCGCCGCTCGCGCCGCTGCGGGCCGACGAGGTGCGGGCAGCCGACGACCGGGGGGCGGAACGGGTGCCGGCCGCGGTGCGGCCGGCGCTGGTGGACCGCGCGGTGCGCGGGGCAGCCGCACGCCCGGGTGTCCGCGAAGCAGGCACTGCGTCCCCCGGGCGATCTCGTCGTGACGGATGGGGCTCCTGGTGCTGCTGTGGTCAGGAGCTCTCCGCACATCCATCGACACGCCGGGGGAGGTGCTTGAAGAACGAGGGGGAGGAGATCACCCGTTCGGGGTGGGGTGAACCTGGGGGGAGTCGCCGAGCAGGCGGCTCAGGGCGCCCACCAGGCGCCGTGCCGGTGTTCCAGGGGGATCCGCAGCTCGCCGCCGTCCTCTGTGGAGACGACGAACTCCAGCTTCGTGATGCGGACGGGCGGGCCGTCGCCGTCGGGCTCCAGCAACCGGCCGGTCGCCAAGGGCATGGGCGGCAGGACGAGGAGGTCCTCGTCGGGGAGCTCGGCCATGCGCGGTCCTTCCGAGAGCGGGGTCGCACCCACCGTAGGGATCGCGCCCGGGGACGCAACGGGCCGGGTGACCTGGAGGGTCACCCGGCCCGGTCAGGCCCCGTCCCGGGCCGGCGAGGGACGAGGGGCGGGGTCCTCGCTCAGCGCGCGTCGAGGGGGACGTAGTCCCGTTCGGTCGCGCCGGTGTAGAGCTGCCGGGGACGCCCGATCTTCGTGCTCGGGTCGGCGATCATCTCGCGCCACTGCGCGATCCAGCCGGGCAGCCGGCCGAGCGCGAACAGCACGGTGAACATGCGTGTCGGGAAGCCCATCGCCTGGTAGATCAGCCCGGTGTAGAAGTCGACGTTCGGGTAGAGCTTGCGCTGGATGAAGAACTCGTCCTTCAGCGCGATCTCCTCGAGCTGGCGCGCCAGGTCGAGCAGCTCGTTGTTGCCGCCGAGCTTGTCGAGCACCGTGTCGGCCGTCGACTTCACGATGGCCGCGCGGGGGTCGTAGTTCTTGTACACCCGGTGGCCGAAGCCCATGAGCTTGACGCCGGGCTCCTTGTTCTTCACCCGCTCGACGAAGCGCGGGATGTCCCCGCCGTCGGCCCGGATGGCCTCCAGCATCTCCAGCACCGACTGGTTCGCCCCGCCGTGCAGCGGGCCGAAGAGCGCGTTGATGCCGGCGGAGACCGAGGCGAACAGGTTCGCGTGCGAGGACCCCACCAGCCGGACCGTGGAGGTCGAGCAGTTCTGCTCGTGGTCGGCGTGCAGGACGAAGAGCATGTCCAGCGCCTTGGCCAGGTCCGGGTCGACGTCGTAGGGCTCGGCGGGGAAGCCGAACGTCATCCGCAGGAAGTTCTCCACCAGGCCCAGCGAGTTGTCCGGGTACAGGAACGGCTGACCGACCGACTTCTTGTACGCGTACGCGGCGATCGTCGGCAGCTTCGCGAGCAGGCGGAGCGTGCTGATCTCCACGTGGTCCTCGTCGAAGGGGTCCAGCGAGTCCTGGTAGAAGGTCGACAGCGCGCTGACGGCCGAGGAGAGCACCGGCATGGGGTGCGCGTCCCGCGGGAAACCGTTGAAGAACTGCTTGAGGTCCTCGTGCAGCAGCGTGTGCCGCCGCAGCTTCTGGTCGAAGGCGGCCAGCTCGTCGGCGGTCGGCAGCTCACCGTGGATCAGCAGGTAGGTGACCTCGAGGAAGCTCGAGTTCTCCGCCAGCTGGTCGATCGGGTAGCCGCGGTAGCGCAGGATGCCTGCGTCACCGTCGATGTAGGTGATCGCCGAGGTGCACGACGCCGTGTTCACGAAGCCGATGTCCAGGGCGACCTTGCCGGTCGTCGCCAGCAGCTTGCTGGTGTCGATTCCGTCGGCGCCCTCGGTCCCGCTCTTCAGCGGCAGGGGCAGTTCTCCACCGGGGTAGCGCAGGGTGACGTCAGGGGTCGTTGCGTCACCGGCGCTCGTTGTCTCGCTCATCGCTTCAAGACGCTACTCACTTTCGGGCGCGGCGCACGACGTCGACGTCCCGCCTCGCCGGACCCGGCCACGATCCGTCGGCCGACCCCCCTCAGTGGCGGCCGGCTGCCGGGTCGAAGGTCCACACCGCCGTCGCCCGTCCGTCGTGCCACGTGCTGCCGTGCGGTGCGACGGCCAGCCACGGTTCGGCGAGCAGGGACGCCGGGTCCTCGGTCGGCACCAGCTCGACGTCGATGTCGGGGCCTCTCGTGAGAGCGGCCTCGATCAGGGGGACGGCCTGGTCGACGAGCGGTGGTCGCACGGCCAGCACCAGGCTCCTGGCTGCGTTGGTGGTCCGCACCTCGCGGAACGCCTGGACGGTGGCGTCGACCTCCGCGGCGTCCAGCTCCGGTGCGGCCAGGGCGACGGGATAGGTCTGGGCCCACACGTCGAGCTCGCGAGCGAAGCGGTCCAGGACTGCGGAGGTGTGGGCCCGTTCCCACAGCGGTCGGCCCCCGGCCACGGGGACCTGCCCGTCGAGCTCGACCAGCCGGGCCGTCGACAGGAAGACCGCCTCCAGGGCGTGCGCGCTGTCCGCGGGATCTAGGAGCGCGGCGTACACGGAGGCCGCCATGGTCAGCGCCGCGGTGTGCGCGCGGCGCTGCTCGGCCTGTGTCGGCAGGAACCCGTGGCGCCGTCCCCAGTCGATCAGGAGCGGCCACTCGCGGGCCCCGAGCGCGTGCAGCCGGGGCCGGGCGGACTGCTGCCCCGAGTGCTGGCGGAAACTGCTGAGCGTCCGGGGGCTGTAGTAGGCGTCCCCGCGGCTGAGCAGCCGCAGCCAGAGCGCCACATCGGCGTTCGCCTGCAGCCGCCGACCGTCGAGCCGGTAGAGGGATCCGAGGTCGATGTCGGCGCGCCGGAACAGCACCGTCGTCACCTCGCCGATCACGTTCCGGCACGACTCCAGGACGGCGCTGCCGAGGCGCTCGCCGGTGATGACGCCCGGCTGGTCGCTGAGCAGCGCCGGCTGCCGTCCCGGGATCGGTGCCTCCTCGGCGTCCACGATCGCCCGGTGCGAGAAGGCCATCGAGATGCCGGGCCGCGAACGGATCCCCGCCAGGAGCGTCTCGATGCACTCGGGTGCCAGGAGGTCATCGTGGAGCAGATACTTGACGTACTCGCCCCGTGCCTCCCCGACGAGGCCGGCGGTGTTGTCGAAGGCGCCCACGTTCTGCTCCCGGCGGACCACGCGGACCCGCGGGTCGGAGGCCTCGACGGCGGCCAGGATCTCCGCTGTGCCGTCGACGGAGCCGTCGTCCCCGACGATCACCTCGATGTCCCGGTACGTCTGGGTCAGCGCCGACTCCAGGGCCCGGCGCAGGAACCGCTCGCCGTTGTAGGTCGGCACCAGGACGCTCACCAGCGGACCGCTCACCGGCGGTCCCCGGCCTGGGAGGTGCTGGCGAGCTGGAAGTCCTGGTAGTCGCGGTAGTAGTCGGACTCCTCGTACTCCAGGGAGGCCACCACCAGGCTGACGCTCCCGCTGGAGAAGTTCTCCAGGTGCGTCCAGATCATCCGGGGCACGTACAGGCCGTAGTAGGACCGGTTGAGGGAGAAGCGCTCGTGCTCGCTGCCGTCGTCGACGATGACGTCGAAGCTGCCGTTCACCGCGATGATCAGCTGCTCGAGCTCCCGGTGCGCGTGACCGCCCCGTGACTCGCCGCCAGGGACGTCGTAGAGGTAGAAGACCCGGCGGACGGCGAAGGGGATGTGCCGTTCCCCTTCGATGAAGGTCAGGTTGCCCCGGGGATCGGTGATCCGGGGGAGCTCGACGATCCGGCAGCCGAGCGCGGCCCCGCCCTCGGGCCATCCCTTGTCCGCTGCCCGCCGGCCCCACGGGCTGCTGCGGCGCTCACCGGGAGGAGGAGCGCCCGGGTCTTCGACTGTCACGCCTACAGCCAACAGGACCGGGCGCCTCCCCGGGGGAGGAGCCGGTTCCCGTGGTGTCGCTGGGGAACTTGTTCCTGCTGAGGGTGTCGGATCGTGGGGCCGCGGGCCCCCGGCTAGGGTCCGGGGCGCCCGCGACCCCGGCGCGCGCCCTCCTCGGCTCGCGATGCCGGGGGCGGTCCGGAGCGAGGAGAGGCGGATCGTCGTGACCAGCGCCCGGCGCGACCTCGTCGACTACGCGGTGCAGTACCGCGCCCTGCCGTTCGAACCCGTGCAGGTCCGGTACCGCCGCCGGTGCGTCCTGGCGCGGGTGGCCGCGCACGCCCCGCGCCGGCTGCTGGAGGTCGGGTGCGGGGAACTGCCCCTGTTCGTCGACCTCCCCGGCGTGGAGACGGTGGTGGTCGAGCCCGCACCGACCTTCGCCGACAACGCCCGCCGGCTGGCCGGTGACGTCGGCCGGGCCAGGGTCGTGGAGGGATTCGCCGAAGACGTCGACGTCAGCGAGCTCGGCGGGCCGTTCGACATGGTGGTGGTCAGCTGCCTGCTGCACGAGGTGCCCGACCCGCAGCGGTTGCTCGCCGCTGTCCGCGCTGCCTGCGCACCCGGCGCGGTGGCCCACGTGAACGTGCCCAGCGCGCGGTCCCTGCACCGCCTGCTGGCCGTCGCCATGGGCCTGATCCCCGACCCGGCCACCGAGTCGGACACGCAGCGGACGATGCAGCAGCGAACGGTGTACGACCAGGCCGGACTCGAGGCCGAGCTGGCGCGCGCCGGCTTCGTCGTCCGCCACCGCGGCAGCATCCTGGTCAAGCCGTTCACGCACGCGCAGATGCAACGCCTGGTGGACGACGGTTTCCTGACCCCTGAGCTCCTGGACGGGTTCGACCGGCTGGCCGAGCTGCTCCCGGAGCTGGGCTCCGAGATCTGGGTGGACGCGGAGCCGGCTGGTGCCTGAGGCGCTCCTGGTCGGGAACAACCTCGCCGTCCTGGTGGCCGCCGCCGAGCTCGGTGCGGCCGGCCGGGAGGTCGTGCTCGTGACCGACGGGCGCTCCCCGGGTGGCCATTTCCGCGGCATGCGCGTCGACGACACGGACTTCGACATCGGCATGGTGCTCGTCGAGAGCGGGGGGGCGGGCCCGGAGCGAACGCCCGACCTCGCCGGCTACCAGCCGCAGGTCCGCTACGACTGGACCCGCTTCACGGACCTGGTCGACCGCTGGCTGCGAGCACAGGTCCCGTGGGTCCGGACGCCGACGCCGGAGGTCCTCGTCGGGGGACGACGCTGGCCGGACCACCTGGTCGCCGACCGGCTGGAGGTGTTCTCCGCCGGCGGCCTGACCGGCCCGGCCCCGATGTCCCGGGACGATCCGCGCCACGCCGCGCACAAGGTGAGCTCGCCGGCCTACGACACGCTGACGTACCGCGAGGCCGCGGAGCTCAACCACGGTGCGGCCGTCCAGCGACGCCTGGTGGAGCCGTTCTTCGCGAAGCTGGCCGGCCCGGCGGGCGACGGGCTGCTGGCGCGGTACCACCGCGCCGCGTGGCTGCCGTTGTTCTGGCCGGAGACGGTGGCCGACGCCTGCGCCGGTCGGCCCACCGGCCTGCGTGAGCATCCCTTCTGGACCTCCTCGACGGGCTTCGTCGGGGAGCTGGTGCGCACGCTGGAGCGCCGGCTGTCGGCGCTGCCCCACGTCACCGTCAGCCAGGCGGCCGTGGAGTCCCTGGCGCCCGCTCCCGGAGGCTGGCAGGTCGGCACCGCCGACGGGGGGCGCTGGGTGGCGGCGCGGCCGGTCCTCGGCGTCGGGGTCGAACGGTTGCAGGCGCTGCTCGGCCTGCCCGCCCGGGAACGTCCGACCGGCGCCTCGGTCCTGGCCCTCTGCTGCCTGGTGCGGGGGCGATCGATCGGGGCCCCTGTCGGCTGCCTGTCGGTGCTGGACCCGGACTACGGCGCCTACCGGGTCACCGACCAGGACGTCCAGGCCGGGCGGGACCCGGAGTGGCACCGGGTTGTGGTCGAGGCGGGGCCTGCCGTCGTGGAGCGCCACCGGGCGGGCCACGACGTCTCCACCGAGCTGGTGGACGAGCTGACTCATCTGCTCGAGGTCAGCGGGGATCCCGGATCCGTGGTCCGGGTCCTGAGGGTGATCGCGGCTCCCGGCGCCGTCATCATCCCGACGGCGTCGGCGGTGGCCGCCGACGCCGCCGCGCGTGACGCACTGGCGGCGGCCTGCCCGGCTGCGCTCCTGACAGGAGGGTTGCTCGGGCTCGGGGTCGCCTCGATGAACGACCAGGTGGTCCAGGGGCTGGCCGTCGCGGATCAGCTCGGCTGAGTCAGGCGACCCGCGCAACCGCGGTGCAGACCTGCTCCACTTCGGCGTCGGTCAGGTAGGGGAAGCACGGCAGGCTGATCACCTCGGCGCATGCGCGCTCGGCCTCCGCCGCCCCGGTGGGCCCAGGCGTGGCACCGAGCGCCGCCTGACGGTGGTCCGCGACCGGGTAGTGGACCGCAGTGGCGACGCCGAGCCCGGCCAGTCGGCGCGCGAGATCCCCCCGTTGCGGGTGGCGCCCGACGGCGAGGTGGCCGACGTCCCCGGGGCCCGGCGCCGGCAGGGCCAGCCGGGTTCCCACGGCCGCCTCGGCGTACGCGGCGACGATCTCGCGGCGACGTGCGTTCCACGCGGTCACGTGCGGCAGCTTCACCCGCAGCGCCGCGGCCTGCAGCTCGTCGAGCCGGGAGTTGCGCCCTCCGGGCACGCCGACGACGTAGCGCTCGGTCCAGCCGTACTGGCGCAGCGCCCGGATCCGCGCGGCGAGCTCGGGGGATCGGCACACCACGGCGCCGCCGTCACCGACCGCACCGAGGTTCTTCGTCGGGTAGAAGCTGAACGTGCCGACGTCGCCGACGGTCCCGCAGCGCCCGGCCGGAGTGTCCGCGCCGATGGCCTGGGCGCAGTCCTCGAGCACCGCCACGTGTGCGGGCAGGCCGGCGCGGAGCGCCGCCACGTCGGCGGTGCGCCCGTAGAGGTGCGTGACGACGACCGCAGCGGTGCGGGCGGTGCACGCCGCGGCCGCGCTCACCGGGTCCAGCAGCAGCGTGTGCGGGTCCACGTCGGCGACGACGACCTCGGCTCCGGCGGCCCTGGCTGCCGCGGCCCCGTACCCCCCGGCGTTTCCCGCGGTCACGACCTCCCGGCCGGGGCCGGCGCCCACGGCGCGCAGCGCGATCTCGAGGGCGTCCGTGCCGTTCCCCACGCCGATGACGTGGGGCGCACCGAGGAACGCGGCGAGTTCGGCCTCGAAGGCGGCGTGCTCGGAGCCGTGCACGTACCACCCGCCACGGAGCACGGCCAGGACGGCATCCTCGAGCTGGGCCTGCAGCGCCTGGTACTCGCGCGCTGTCTCGTTGAAGGGCACGGGCACGGCGATGCCGACCTCCGGTCCAGGGAGCGCGCGGATTGGTACCCCGACGACGCTAGCCGTTGCCGCGACGTCCCCGGCGACGGGTGCTCCTTCGGTTACCGTGGCTGCGTGGTGCCGCGCCGGTGTCGCCCGCCCCGCGAGGCCGCGGCGCGAGGCCGCGGCGCAGGCTGATGGGGGCCCGGGAGGACCGGGTCCGCGCTCGCGACAGGCATGGCCCCAGGTCCCCGGAGGAGTAGTCGTTGGACGCACGCACGGCCGAGTTGGAGCGCATCGCGCACAGCTACCACCTCAACGACGACGTCCCTGACAAGTTCATCGAGGACGCCCTCCAGGAGCATTGCTGCAGCTGGCTGGCCACGCTCGTGGACCCGGACGACTTCGTGGTCGAGCTCGGCTTCGGCGAGGGCGTGACGCTCTCCCGGCTGGCCCCGCTGCCGCGCCGGTACCTGGTCGTCGAGGGTGCCCCCAGCCTGGCGGACCGGGTCCGCGCGGAGCACCCGGGGGTGGAGGTCGCCGAGGCCCTCTTCGAGCAGTTCCGACCGGACGAGCCCTGCGACAAGTTGATGGCGCTGCACGTGCTCGAGCACGTGGACGACCCGGTCGCGCTCGCCGACCACCTGCGGACCTGGCTGGCCCCGGAGGGGGAGCTCGTCGTGGTGGTCCCCAACCAGCGGTCGCTGCACCGTCGTCTCGCCGTGCTGATGGGCCTGCAGCCGGAGCTCGACAGCCTGAGCCCGCGCGACCACCTGGTCGGGCACCAGCGGGTGTACAGCCTCGAGCAGTTGGAGTCGGACCTCCGGTCGGCGGGCTTCGAGCCGATCGAGCGTAGGGGCATGCTGTTCAAGCCGCTGCCGAACGCGATGATGCTGGACTTCCCGCCGGCCCTCATCCGGGCGCTCAACGACCTCGGCGACGAACTCCCGGCCGACTACGGGGCGAACATCGCCGTCCGGGCGCGGCCGGCCCGCTGAGGTGACTGGTCCGGGCCTGGCCGAGCCGCTGCTGGGAGGTGGGCTGCTCTACTGCGGCGCGCGCTTCCACGAGCTGAACGACGTACCCGTGGACCGGCGCTGGCGGCACGAGCACCGCCGCCCGGGAGGCCCGCTCGTGGGTGTGCTGGACGGTGTCCTGACCGACGGTGCGCTGGTGTCCGGTCACAGCGCTCCGTTCGGCGGGCTGGACCTGGTGCGCGACGACCCTGCCGTCACCGATCTCGTGGACCTGGTCTCCAGCGCCCTCGCGTCGCTGCGGGCCCAGGGGGTCGGACGGGTGGAGGTCCGGGCGCGGCCGGTGGCGTACTCCGCTGCCGAGCCGCTGGTGGAGTACGTCCTCCTCAACTGCGGCTTCACCGTCGAGCGCTGCGACCTGAACATGCACGTCGACCTGGCCGGGGTCGTCGATCCGCTGCTGCTGCTCAAGGAGCGCAAGCGGCGGTACGTGCGGGCGGCGCTGCGCGGATCGTGGGAGCTGGTGGAGGTCACCGGTGGCGAGGACCTCACGACGTTGCACCGGATCCTCGCCGACAACCGCACCTCGCACGGCCGGCCCCTGCCGCTGGCGCGCGACTACCTGGCCCGGGTCTCCGAGGCGTTTCCCGACCGGGTGCAGATGCGGCTGCTGCGTCTGGACGGGCGGCCCGTCGCCGGTGCCGTCGTCTACCGGGCGCTGGAGGACGTCCACCAGGTCGTGCACTGGGCCGATGCCCCCGACGGCGACCTGGCGCACTCACCCATGGAGCTGCTCGCGTACCTGGTCTACCGGGAGGCCCTGGAGAGCGGGGCCCGCCTGGTCGACCTGGGACCGGCGAGTGAGAAGGACGGCAGGCCGAACATCGGGCTCGTTGCCTTCAAGCGTTCGGTGGGTGCCTCGCCGGGCACCCGCAAGGTTTTCACCGCGGCCCTGGACTGATCCCGCGGTCCGTCGGCCACCCCCGCAGGGGTGGCCGACGGGAGCCACGTCAGGGGTGGGTCATGGAGAGGACGTCGAGCGCCTCGTCGAGCTGGGCCTCGGTGAGCTTGCCCTGCTCCACGTAGCCGCGCTCGACGACGACCTGGCGGATCGTCTTCTGCTCGGCCAGCGACTGCTTGGCGACCTTGGCCGCCTCCTCGTACCCGATGTACTTGTTCAGCGGCGTGACGATCGAGGGGGAGGACTCGGCGTAGGTGCGGCACTGCTCCACGTTGGCGGTGATTCCGTCGACGCACCGGTCGGCGAGCAGCCGGCTGACGTTGGCCAGGAGCCGGATCGACTCCAGGATGTTGCGGGCCATGAGCGGCAAGGTCACGTTGAGCTCGAAGACGCCGGTGGTGCCCGCGTAGGTGACCGCGGCGTCGTTGCCGATCACCTGGGCGCCGACCTGGATCACCGCCTCGGGGATCACCGGGTTGACCTTGCCCGGCATGATCGAGCTGCCCGGCTGCAGGTCGGGGAGGGCGATCTCGCCGAGCCCGGTGCGCGGGCCGGAACCCATCCAG
This sequence comes from Blastococcus sp. SYSU DS0552, assembly GCF_054050815.1. NCBI lineage: Bacteria > Bacillati > Actinomycetota > Actinomycetes > Geodermatophilales > Geodermatophilaceae > Blastococcus > Blastococcus sp. SYSU DS0552. The sequence continues at coordinate 93,280 of NZ_JBJHAB010000012.1, read as the reverse complement.
CGCAGGTCGTTGGCGATCTTGATCAGGCCGACGGCGATCGTCTTCAGCTGGCCCGAGCCCTCGACCAGCGCGTCGCGGGAGCTCTGCGCCTCGAAGTGGTTGCGGGCCTCCGTCAGCGGCAGCTCCATCTGGCCGGCCAGCTTCTCGATGATCGCGGCGGCGAAGCCGGGCGGGGTGTTGATGCCGGTCCCGACGGCGGTGCCACCGAGGGGCAGCTCGCCGATGCGCGGCAGCGAGGCCTCCAGCCGCTCGATCCCGTAGCGGACGGCGGCCGCGTAGCCGCCGAACTCCTGGCCGAGGGTCACCGGGGTGGCGTCCATGAGGTGGGTGCGGCCGCTCTTGACGACCTCCGCGAACTCCTCCGCCTTCCGCTCGAGCGAGGCCTCGAGGTGCCGCAGCGCCGGGATCAGGGTGACGACGATGGCGCGGGTGGCGGCGATGTGGATCGCCGACGGGAAGACGTCGTTGGACGACTGCGAGGCGTTGACGTGGTCGTTCGGGTGCACCGGCGCGCCGAGGGACTCGGTGGCCAGCGAGGCGATGACCTCGTTGGTGTTCATGTTGCTCGACGTGCCCGAGCCGGTCTGGAAGACGTCGATGGGGAAGTGCGCGTCCCAGTCGCCGCGGGCCACGGTCCCGGCCGCCTCGGTGACGGCGTCGGCGATCGACCGGTCGAGGACGCCGAGGTCGGCGTTGACGGCGGCCGCCGCTCCCTTGATCGCCGCGAGCGCCCCGATCAGCTCCCGCTCGATAGGCGTGCCCGAGATGGGGAAGTTCTCGACGGCACGCTGGGTCTGCGCCCGCCACTTGGCCCAGGAGGGAACGCGGACCTCTCCCATGGAGTCGTGCTCGATGCGGAAGTCGGGGGTGTCCTGACCGCTGCCGTCCTGCGCTGCGCCGTTCTGCTGGGCCACGCTGTGCTCCCGGTGGTGTGGATGGTGACAGTGCTCCGCACGGGACCCTAGACACCCGTGGGGGTGCCGGTCGGTCCCGCCCTCGCGCGGGCCGCCGAGGAGAGGGGTGCGCGCCGCAGTGCTGTGCGCTGCCACGGTGCCGAGCCGGCACGAGCCCCCGAGGAGGGCCCCATGTCCCAGCCGCCCCCGACGCCGGACGCCGGCGTTCCGTCGTCCCCGCAGCAGCAGGGCGATCCGAGCTGGCCGGCTCCGGCGGCGGACTGGCCGGCGCCGGGTGCCCAGCCGGCGCCGGACTGGGCGTCCGCCGCCGCCTGGCAGCCGACGCCGACGCCGGCGCAGCTCGCGCCGGCCGTCGCTGCCGCGCCGTCGCACCGTGGCCGCTGGGCGATCGCGGGCGCGGCGGTGGGGGGTCTGGCCGTGGGGGCCGCGGCCACCACGCTGCTGCTGAGCGCCGTGGTGCTGGGTGGCGCGGAGGACGTCGGCCGGGCCGTGGCGGCGGAGCTCGGCCCGGCGCTGACCGACGGCATCCGCGAGGGGATGGTCGAGGGTTCGCGGGCGCAGATGGAGGACGCGGGCGAGTACCTGGACGAGGATATGGGCGGCTGGTACGCCGGCGCGCCGGGCGGGGGCGTCGAGGAGTTCCCGCCGGTGGAGCCCGGCGACCTCGGGCCGGACCCGATCCTCGACGCCTACGCGCAGGGCTGCTTCGACGGGGAGCTGCAGGCCTGCGACGACCTGATGTACGAGTCGCCGCCGCTGTCGGCCTACGAGCAGTACGCGAGCACCTGCGGGGGCCGGGTCAAGGCCTACACGGTGATGGCCTGCACCGAGCTGGCGTGACCCGGGATCCCGCGCCCCGGTTGGGCGTCCCGGGCACGGGGACTCGGTAGCGTCTCCCGACGTGAGCGACGACGCCGGCGCCCCGGTCCTCCGCGCCTCGGATGCCGAGCGCGAGGCCGTGGTCGCCCGGTTGCAGGCGGCCGTGGGTGAGGGCCGGCTGGACCTCGACGAGTTCGCCCAGCGGGCCGAGTCGGCCTACGCCGCGGTCACGCGGGCCGAGCTGGACGTGCTGGTCGCCGACCTGCCGGCGGGTGCCCCGGCACCGGTCGAGATCGTCGGGCGGCGGACGCCGGAGGAGGAGGTCAGCAGCGTCTTCGGCGACATCGTGCTGACCGTGGCGGCGACGCCACCGCGGCGGGCGAGCTCCGTGTTCGGCGACGTCCGGATCGACCTGCGCGGCCTGCGGACCGGCGAGGAGCGGCTCGACCTGCACGTGAGCACGGTGTTCGGCACCGTCGACGTCATCGTCGCCGAGGGCGTGGAGGCCGAGCTGCTGGGCCGCACGGTGTTCGGCGACCGCAGGGTCGAGCTGGCGCCCGTGGCCCGGCTGGCGGGCACGCCGGTGGTGGTGGTCCACGCCCGCACGGTCTTCGGCGACCTGCGGCTGCGCAGCCTGGCGCCGGGCGAGCACCCCAGCCGCTGGCGTGCGCTCATGGACCGGCTGGCCCAGCGCCACCTGCCATGACACCGCGATCCTCGTGGATGGCACCGCGGCCAGGTGCCGTCCTCGCTGGCACGGAGCCGCTGGGCGGAGCGCTCCGGGCCCCACTCGGCGTGCCCCCCGGTCAGGGCTCCCGGTCGAAGGGTACGGCCGAGTAGGCGCGCAGCTTCTCCAGCGAGTGCAGGCTGTCGATCGAGCGGATGGTGCCCGACCGGGAGCGCATGACCAGCGACTGGGTGGTGCACCCACCGGCGCTGTAGCGGACTCCGCGCAGCAGCTCGCCGTCGGTGATGCCGGTGGCCACGAAGAAGACGTCGCCGCGCACCAGGTCGTCGATGTGCAGGACGCGGTCGAGGTCGTGCCCGGCGTCCAGCGCCTTCTGCCGCTCGTCGTCGTCCTTGGGCCACAGCCGGCCCTGGAGCGCGCCGCCCATGCACTTGAGGGCGCAGGCGGTGATGATCCCTTCGGGCGTGCCGCCGATGCCGAGCAGCAGGTCCACTCCGGTGCCCTCGCGGGCGGCGGCGATCGCGCCCGCGACGTCGCCGTCGGTGATGAACTTGATCCGCGCCCCGGCCTCGCGCACCTCGTGCACCAGCTGCTCGTGCCGCGGGCGGTCGAGGATGCAGACGGTCACGTCACCGACCGAGCTGCGCTTGGCCTTCGCGATGCGCCGGATGTTCTCGGCGACCGGCGCGGTGATGTCCACGACGTCGGCCGCGGCCGGGCCGGTGGCCAGCTTCTCCATGTAGAAGACCGCCGACGGGTCGTACATGGCGCCCCGCTCGGCAACCGCCATGACGGCGATGGCGTTGGGCATGCCCTTGGCCATCAGCGTGGTGCCGTCGACCGGGTCGACGGCGACGTCGCACTCCGGCCCCTGCCCGTCCCCGACCTGCTCGCCGTTGTAGAGCATCGGCGCCTCGTCCTTCTCGCCCTCGCCGATCACGACGACGCCCTTCATGCTCACCGTGCCGATGAGCGCGCGCATCGCATCGACGGCCGCGCCGTCACCACCGATCTTGTCGCCGCGGCCCACCCAGCGACCGGCCGCCATGGCGCCCGCCTCGGTGACCCGCACGAGCTCCATGGCCAGGTTGCGGTCGGGCGCCGGTCGATCGGCGCTGAACGGGCGCCCAGAGGCCGGGGAGACGGGGGCGTCGGGGAAGGGGAGCGACACAGGACCTCCTGGAGAAGGACCCCGTCCTCCCCACCCCTCGCAAGCTCGGGGTGGGGCCCGGGACGGAGCCGGGGCGACCCTGCGACCGGCCGCTCCGGCAGAACCGGATCGACAGGAGGCCGCACGGGCGCTGGGCGGCGGTGGGGGAGAGCTCACCTGCGATCCTAGGGGCATGACCGGATCCGGCCCTACGAGCCAGCGTCCCCAGCACCCCGATGACGTGGCCGGGCCCGAGGCCGAGGTCCCGCCGCCGCCGTCCGCCGCCGAGCGGGCCAACCGGATGAGCGCGGCGAACATGCTCCGCTCGCTCGTCCCGCTCGTGGTCATCTGCCTGCTGATCGTGGCCTGGCAGGCCTTCCGCAACAACCCGGACGACCCGGTGCGGGAGATCGACCCCACGAGCACGCTGCGGCTGGCCGAGGCGGAGTCGGAGTACGCCCTGCTGGTGCCCTCGCTCGGTGAGGACTACCGCCCGACGAGCGTGCGCACCGATGCCGGCACCGGCCCCGAGGGGGCGCCGGTCACCGTGCAGCTGGGGTACGTGACGCCGGCGGGTGACTACGCCGGATACGTGGTGAGCGACGACGCGGACGCCGACGCCGTCGACGCCGTGCTCGACGGCGCGACGGAGGACGGCGGGGCGGAGATCGACGGCGAGCGGTGGACCCGGTCGACGACGCAGCGGGGCGAGACGGCGTTCTCGCGGGTCGCCGACGGGGTCACGCTGGTCGTCACCGGCTCGGCCGCGGACGACGAGCTGCGCGAGGTGGCCGCGGCGGTCGCCCCCTTCCAGGGCTGACCCGCGAGGGGGTACAGCGTGCGACGCAGGTCACGAGAGGGTGACGCCCCGGTGCGTCGCGGGCCGGGACGGCCGGCAGGGGTGACGCTGTCGGGCATCAGCCACTGACCCGACCGTCCACGAGGAGACCCCGGATGCCGCCACACGAGGAGTGCCCCCGTAGTGATCACCGGGCCCCGGCCGAGGGTGGGTCGTGCGCGTGCGGCATGGTGACGCGCATCCCCGCCGCCCCCGCCGGGGTGGACGTGCGGGACGTGCTGGCCCGCTGCCTCGACGAGGGGGCGCCGGGGTCTCCCGCGCTCCAGCAGCGGGTCGACCGGGTGCTGGCGGCCTTCGCCGAGGCCGGCCTCGTGATCGCCCCGGACGCCGGGGTGCGTTCTCCCGCCTGAGCTCCTCCGTCGCGGGCTGTCGCGGCAGTGCGGGCCGGCCTAGGAGCCGCTCAGGGCTCCTCGCCGGGCGCGGCGGCGGCCAGGCGCTCGCGGGCCCGGTCGAGCCAGTGCTGGCAGACCCGGGCCAGCTCCTCCCCGCGCTCCCAGAGGGTCAGCGACTCCTCGAGGGTCAGGCCGCCGGCCTCCAGCCGCCGCACGACGTCGGCCAGTTCCTCCCGGGCCTGCTCGTAGGTGGTCGTCGGCTCGGGGGTGCGCTCGTCGGCGCTCATGCGGGGTCCTCCTGGACGGTGGTGGCTTCGGTGCCGGGGGAGGCGGTCGCGCTCCGGTCGACGCGGACGGGGAGCTGGCCGCCGGCGACCCGCACCCGCAGCAGCTCGCCGTCGGCCACGTCGCCGGGATCGCGCACCAGCGCGCCGTCGGCCCGCTGCACGACGGCGTAGCCGCGGTCCAGCGTCGCGGCCGGGGAGAGGGCGGCCACCCGTGCCCGGGCGTGCTCCAGGTCGCGCTCCGCCGCCTCGACGCGGTGGGTGAGCGTCCGGCGGGCACGGGTGCGCAGGCCCTCGACGTCCTCCTCCCGGCCGTGTAGCAGCCGGTCGGGGGAGGCGAGCGCCGGCCGGCTGCGGACCGACTCCAGCCAGCGCTCCTGCTGCTCCAGCCGGGCGGCGACCAGGTGCCGGGCGCGGGCGCGCAGCCCGTCGACGAGCCGCCGCTGCTCACCGATCTCCGGCACGATCCGGTGGGCGGCGTCGGTAGGGGTGGCGGCCCGCACGTCGGCCGCGTGGTCGACGAGCGTCGTGTCGGTCTCGTGGCCGACGGCGGTGACGACCGGGGTGCGGCAGCCGGCGACGGCGCGCACCAGGCCCTCGTCGGAGAAGGGCAGCAGGTCCTCGACCGAGCCGCCGCCGCGGGCGATCACGATGACCTCCACGGCCGGGTCGGCGTCCAGCTTCCGCAGCCCCTCGATGACGTTCGCGGCCGCCTGTGGCCCTTGCACGACGCAGTGGTGCAGCGCGAAGCGCACCGCCGGCCACCGCCGGCGCGCGGTCACCAGCACGTCCCGCTCGGCGGCGCTGTCCCGGCCGGTGATCAGCCCCACGACGCCGGGTGCGAAGGGCAGCGGCCGCTTCCGGGCCGCGGCGAAGAGGCCCTCGGCGGTCAGCAGGCGGCGGATCCGCTCGATGCGGGCGAGCAGTTCACCCAGCCCGACGGCGCGGATCTCGGTGGCCCGCAGGGAGAAGGAGCCGCGGGCCACGTAGTAGTCGGGCCGGGCCCGCACGATGACGCGGGCGCCCTCGGTGAGCTCGAGGCCGGGGCGTTCGGCGACCTCGCGGTGGCAGGTGACCGGCACCGACAGGTCGGCCGCCGGGTCGCGCAGGGTGAGGAACACGGTGGCCGCACCGCCCCGCCGCGACAGCTGGGCGACCTGCCCCTCGACCCAGACCTCGCCCAGCCGGCCGATCCAGTCGGCCACCTTGCGAGCCACCGTGCGGACCGGCCACGGCGACTCGGGGGACGACGGGGCGGTCATGACCTGAGGGTGTCAGACGGCACCGACACCCCCTGGGCTGCCCCCGCACCGGTCCGACCGGGGCAGGGGCCGTCCCTCAGGTGCCCCGCGGGGCCAGCGGGCTGGCCTCGACCGCCTGCTCCTCGAGCTTCTCCAGCCGGTTGCGCAGCATCCGCAGGTACGGCTCGCGCGCGCGGGTGGCCTGCTCGTAGGCCAGCAGGTCGGAGACCGTGTTGAGCTGGTAGCCGCGCAGACGGCCGCGCAGCTGGGCGATCGAGAAGCTGTCGTAGCCGTCGACGGGCGCCGCCCCGGCGGCCTGGGCGCCGGACAGCTCGCTGCCGCCCTGGGGGTCGTCGGTCGGTGCCGCGGAGCCCTCCCCGACGGCGCCGACGGCCGCTCCCTCGTCGATCGCGGCGTCGGTCCCGGCGGTGTCGGTGCCGCCCACGTCGGTCCGCACACCGGTGGCGGCGGCGACCGGGCTGCCGCTCTCGTCCACGGCGACGTCCGGGCCGGCGTTCGTGCCCGTCGCGGCGGTGGCGGTGCCGTCGGTGGCCGCGACCGTCTCGTCGGTGCCGGCGCCTTCCTGCGGCTCCTCGACGGCGGCGATGCCCTCGTCGGTGACCGCCGCGTCGACGGTCGCCACCTCGCCGTCGGCGGTGAGCACGTCGACGCTCTCACCACCGTCGGGCTGCTCGGCAGCAGCCGCCGGAGCGGGCTCGGACTCCAGCAGCGCCCGCTCCAGGGCGCCGGCGTCCTCGGTGACCACCGCGTCGTCGGCGGCGAGCGCGTCCGCGGGCCCCTGGTCCAGCGGGTCGGTGTCGGGCACCTCGGGGACGACCTCGTCGATGGCGAGCTCGTCGAGCACCTCGTCGGTGCTCGGCGCCTCCTCCACCGGCAGGTCGGTGAGGGCCTGCTGGGCCTCGCCCGCGCCGTCGGCGAGCTCCTCGAGCCCGTCGGCGAGGTCCTCCACCAGCTCCTCCCCGAGGTCGTCGATGGCGGCGACCACCGCGTCGGCGGCCGGGTCGTCGGGGAGCTCGGCCACCTCCTCGTCGGTGATCGTGCCGCTGTCGGCGACCCGGTCGAAGGCGGAGCCGCGGTAGCCGGTGGGCGGCTCCACGTCGTCGTCGAAGGTCGCCAGACCCGGCTCTGCCTCGCCGCGGAGCCCGACGAGGAGCTCGTCGCCGCGGGCGACGAACCCGGCGTAGGTCTGCTGCACCTTCATCGCGTGCTGCATCGCCATGCCGATCACGCGCACGGGCACGCCGGGCAGGGTCTCGGGCAGCTTGCGCGCCTCGTCGAGCACGGTGGCCGCCAGACCGGCGGCGGCGCGGACAACCTCGGGGATCTCACGGGCCATGCTGCACAGCGTGCCCCAGAACGCCCCGCCCGACACCCCCGACCAGGGATGATGCGCCTGCAGGAGGGATGTGGCTGGTCACATCCGTGTCCGGGGCCACCTGCGCACGCCCGCCCGGCGCCGGCCACCCACCTACCATGGGGGCATGGCTGAACAGCGCGGACGTGTCCTGCTGGCCGATCCCCGGGGGTACTGCGCCGGCGTGGACCGGGCGGTGGTCGCCGTCGAACGAGCGCTGGAGATCCACGGTGCTCCGGTGTACGTCCGCAAGCAGATCGTCCACAACAAGCACGTCGTGGCCACGCTGGAGCGGCGCGGGGCGATCTTCGTGGAGGAGACCGACGAGGTGCCCGAGGGCTCCGTCGTCGTCTTCAGCGCCCACGGCGTCTCCCCGGCGGTGCACCAGGAGGCGGCCGACCGGCAGCTGCGCACCATCGACGCCACCTGCCCGTTGGTCACGAAGGTGCACCAGGAGGCCAAGCGGTTCGCCCGGGACGACTACGACATTCTGCTGATCGGCCACCGCGGCCACGAGGAGGTCGAGGGCACCTCCGGCGAGGCCCCGACCCACATCCAGCTCGTCGACGGGCCCGACGACGTCGCGAACGTCCAGGTGCGCGACCCGGAGAAGGTCGTGTGGCTGTCGCAGACCACGCTGTCGGTCGACGAGACCCTGGCCACCGTCGACCAGCTGAAGAACCGGTTCCCGGGGCTGCAGTCGCCGCCCAGCGACGACATCTGCTACGCCACGCAGAACCGGCAGCAGGCCGTGAAGCAGATGGCCGGCGAGTGCGACCTCGTGCTCGTGGTGGGTTCCACGAACTCGTCGAACTCCGTGCGGCTGGTGGAGGTCGCCCTGGAGGCCGGCGCCCGCGCCAGCTACCTGGTCGACTACGCCGCGGAGATCGACGAGGCCTGGCTCGAGGGGGTCGGCACCGTCGGCGTCACCAGCGGTGCGTCGGTGCCGGAGATCCTGGTGAGCGAGGTGCTGGACTGGCTCGCCGCCCGCGGTTACCCCGACGTGGGGACGGTGAAGGCCGCCGAGGAGCGGCTGGTGTTCGCGCTGCCGCACGAGCTGCGCCGGGCCGAGAAGGCGAAGCGGGACACCGCCGACTGAGCACGCCCGCCGGCCTCAGCCGACGCCACCCCCGAACGTCCAGTCGTTGCTGCTGGGGGAGCCGTGGGATGGGGCGCCGTGCCTCGTCGACAGGTGCGGGGCGTCCGACCGGCCGCTGCGCCGTTGGCGCCGCACGACGATCAGTGCCAGGACTGCGAGGAGGGCGCCCCCCGCGGCCAGCCAGAGGAGCAGCTCCATGACGTCGTCCTCCTCCATCCCCGGCCCACCGTCGGGGCGAGCGTGTCAGGGCGGCTGTGGGCCGCCGTGGTCAGCGGCGGGTGACCAGCCGCACGACGCTCAGCAGGAGGGCGATCGCGGTCGCGACGGCCATCGTCGGGAATCCGCGGACCAGCAGGGTCGCCATGGTGGGCAGGTTCAGCGTCGCCGAGGGGGCGAGGACGATGTTCACGACCGCGACCAGCGCGAAGACCAGTGGCGGCGCGACGATGACGGTCAGCAGGTCGCGGCGCCGGACGAGCAGGGTGGCCACCGAGACCCCGATCGCCAGCGCGACCAGCGTGATCAGGCCCAGGCCGATGCCGAAGAAGGAGTCGACCGCACCGCCGGCGAGGGTCAGCAGGAAGACGCCGAGCACGGCGAGGGAGCCGCGCAGCCGACTCCCCGGTGCGGCGGCGGGCGACGCGGTCTGCGCACGGCCGCGCTCCTGCGCGGGGCGCCCGGCGCTCGGCCGCGGCGGGCCGGGCTCGCGACGGCGGGGACCGGCCGGCTGTGACCGGTCGTCCGCGTATTCGCGCTCGGCCGCGCGCAGGCGCTCGCCGGCGCGACCGGGTGCGGGTGCGCCGGCACGGGACGGGCGCGCGGGGCGGGCCGGGCGGTCGCTGGCGACGGGGGGACGCGGTGCGCGTGCGGGGTACGGCCGATCGGGCCGTCCTCCGCTCTGCCATGCGCCCGCCGTGCTCGCCGTGGCCATGGCGCACCTCCGTCCCGCTCCCGTGGACGACCCGGCTGGCCGACCTCCGGGGCAACGGTAGCGACCCGAGCTGGCAGTTCGTGGGAGGAGGCCATCGCGTCGCGGGCATCCTGTGGTGGCCCAGTAGCGCAGGGTGATGGTTGTGACGGGCGGGGTGGACGAGTCCGTCCGGCGGTCCGGCCCGCCTCAGCCCGCGGTGCCGTCGCGCTCCTCCACCCCGGCCGGGTCCAGCCGCCCGAGGTCGTCGGCCGGCCGCAGCGTGCGGATGGTCGCCTCCACCGGGGCAGGCTCGGGTACGGGGGCCTCGGCGATCCCCAGGTCGTCGAACCGGCGCGCGGCGGTCAGCACCGAGCGCTCGTAGGAGCCGACCGTCTCGTTGTAGCGGGTGAGCGTGGTCGACAACGCCGAGCCCAGGCGGGTGAGGTGCCCGGAGAGCGTGCTGAGGCGGGCGTGCAGCCGCCGGCCCACCTCGAGCACCTGGTCGGCGTCGCGGGCCAGCCGCTCCTGGCGCCAGGAGTAGGCAACCGTGCGCAGCAGGGCCAGCAGGGTGCTCGGCGTCGCGAGCACCACGTCGCGGGCGAAGCCGTACTCGAGCAGGCCGGGTTCGGCCTCCAGCGCCGTCGTCAGGAACCCGTCGGAGGGGACGAACAGGACGGTGAACGGGGCCGCCGGCCGGAAGGCGGTCGGGTACCGGCGGGCGGCCAGCTGGTCGACGTGGGTGCGCAGCTGCCGGGCGTGCGCCACCACCCGCTGGGCGCGGACGTCGCGGTCCTCGGCCTGCACCGCCTCGATGTAGCCGGTGAACGGGACCTTGGCGTCGACCACCACCTGCCGGCCGTCGGCGAGGGTGACGACGAGGTCGGGGCGGACGCCGGCGCCCTCGTCGTTCGTGCCGCCGGGCTGCTCGACGAAGTCGCAGTGCTCGAGCAGGCCGGCGACCTCGACCACGCGCCGCAGCTGCACCTCGCCCCAGCGGCCACGGACGTGCGGCGTGCGCAGTGCGGTGACGAGCGCGGCGGTCTCGTGCTTCAGCTGCGCCGAGGCCTGGCCGACGGTGCCCATCTGCTCGCGCAGCTCCCCGTGCGCGGTGGCCCGGGCCCGTTCCATGCCGGCCAGCAGCCGGTGCAGGTGGTCGAGCGACTCGTGCACCGGCTCCAGCCCCGTGTCCTCCGGGCGGCGGCGGGCGAGCAGGGTGACGACGCCCAGCGTGATCGCGGCACCGAGCAGCGCGCCCAGGAGGAGCCCGAGGAAGAGAGAAGCGGCGTCCATGGGCGCGACCCTGCCGGAGGGGTGCGACAGTTCCGGGGAGGTCAGCCGGCGGGCACGCCGGCGTGCGCCGCCTCGTGGTCGAGCAGCCAGCGCTTGACCGGCGTCCCCCAGCGGAAACCGCCCAGCCCGCCGCCGGAGCCGAGCACCCGGTGGCACGGCACGAACAGGGCCGTCGCGTTGCGGGCGCAGGCGTTCGCCGCCGCGCGCACCGCCGCGGGGCGGCCGCACCGGGCGGCGAAGGCCGCGTAGGTGTCGGGCGCCCCGGCCGGCACTGTGCGCAGCACGTCCCAGGCCTCCTGCAGGAACGGTCCGGAGCGCTGCCGGACCGCGACGGCGTCGATCGCGCCCACCCGGCCGTCGTGGAACTCCTCGACGGCGTCGAGCACGTCCAGTCGGGGGGCGAGCTCGCTGGACACCGGACGGAGGGACGGGTGCACCACGGCCAGCAGGTCGGCCACCTCGGCGGTCCAGCCGCTGGCGAGCACGACCTCCCGGCCGTCGGGGTCGGTGTCCACCACCACGGTGAACGGGCCGGGTGCCGTGGCGACGGTGGCGTGCCGGGTGCGGATCGGGACGGTCATCAGGCGCTCCTCGGGAGGGCGGGCGTGCGGGTGAACAGGGACGGCGCGGCGAGCGCCCACAGGTGCATCACGGCGTAGGAGCGCCAGGGCCGCCAGCGGGTGGCGGCCTCGACGTCGGAGCTGCCGAGCGCGGCCAGCGACCGGCGCAGCGCGAGGTCGCCGGGCAGCCACACGTCGGGATCGGCGAGGCCGCGCAGGGCGACGAGGGCCGCCGTCCAGGGGCCGATGCCGGGGACGGCGAGCAACGCCCGCCCGGCCGCCTCCCGGTCGGCGCCGGGGTCGAGCGCGATGTCGCCCCGGTCCAGCGCGGCTGCCAGCGCGGTGACCGTGCGGCGCCGTGCGCCGGTCAGCCCCACCGCGCCGAGGTCGGCGTCGGCGAGGGCGGCGGCCCGGGGGAAGGCGTGGGTGAGCGAGCCGACCGGCTCGGCCAGCGGTGTGCCGGCGGCCAGCAGCCGCGCGGTGAGCGTCCGTGCGCCCGCGACCGACACCTGCTGCCCGAGCACCGCGCGGACCGCGAGCTCCTCGGCGTCGGGCGAGGCGGGCACCCGCCGCCCGGGAGCGGCGGCGACGAGCGCGGCCAGCGCGGGGTCCCCGCCCAGGGCCTCGTCGACGGCGGCCGGGTCCGCGTCCAGGTCGAGCATCCGCCGGCAGCGGGTCACCGCGGCGCCCAGGTCGCGCAGCTCGGTGAGCCGCAGGCGGGCGGTCACCGCGGCGCTGCCGTCGGCCGCCGGGGACAGCCGGACCACCGCCGGGCCGTGCGGCAGGTCGAGCACCCGCGAGAAGGTGCGCCCGTCCCACTCCTCGAGCCCGGGGACGGCGTGCGCGCCCAGGAAGAGCAGGACCTCGTCGGCGGCGTACGGCGCCCGGGCGGCCAGTCGCAGCGTCAGCCAGCCGGGCTGCCCAGCCGGGGCGCCGCGGCGGGCTCGGCGCAGCTCGGTCGGGGTGGTGGCGAACACCTCCCGCACCGTGTCGTTGAACTGGCGCACGCTGGCGAACCCGGCCGCGAACGCGATGTCGGTGACCGGGAGCCCGGTGGTCTCCAGCAGCACCCGGGCGGTCTGCGCGCGCCGGGCCCGGGCCAGGGCCAGCGCGCCGACCCCGAGCTCCCCGACGAGCAGCCTGTGCAGCTGCCGCTCGGAGTACCCCAGCCGGGCGGCCAGGCCCGGCACCCCGGAGCGCTCCACCTCGCCGTCGGCGATCAGGCGCATCGCCCGCGCGACGACGTCGGCGCGCACGTCCCACTCGGGGGATCCGGGGACGGCGTCGGGACGGCACCGCCGGCACGCCCGGTACCCGGCCCCCTGGGCGGCGGCGGCGGTGGAGAAGAAGGTGACGTTGCGGGGGAGCGGTGTGCGGGCCGGGCACGAGGGGCGGCAGTAGATGCCGGTGGTGCGCACCGCGGTGACGAACCATCCGTCGAAGCGTGCGTCCCGGCCGGCGACGGCGCGGTAGCGGCGTTCGTGGTCCAGGAGCTCGGTCACGTCGTCGAGCATGCCAGTGCAAGGGGACGGCTCCTGGCGGTTTTCGGACGCCGCCGTGGGGGTGGGCGGGGCCGTCCGCCGTCCACCGGTCGGTGGACGGCGGATCAGCGCTCCGGTCGTTCCCCCCGGGGTGGCTCTCCGGCGATGCTGGCTGCATGACGACGATCCACGAGGCGCCGGACGTGCCCGGTGCGGCAGCCGGCGAGCGACCGGCCGTGCGGGTGCGCGGTCTGGTGAAGCGGTACGGGGGGCGGGCCGTCGTGGACGGCGTCGACCTCGACGTGCGGCGGGGCGAGGTGTTCGCGCTGCTGGGCCCGAACGGGGCCGGCAAGACGACGACGGTCGAGATCCTGGCCGGCCTCCGGCGGCGGGACGGCGGGACGCTCGAGGTGCTGGGGGAGGACCCGGCCGGCGCCGACCGGCGCTGGCGGGACCGCGTCGGTGTCGTCGGGCAGAGCACCGGGGCGGGTGACGCCCTCACCGTGCGGGAGACCGTCGACCACTACGCGCACTACCACGCGACCCCGCAGAGCAGCACGGAGCTGCTCGCCGCCGTCGGCCTGGAGCAGGCGGCGGGCACGCGCGTCGACCGGCTCTCCGGCGGGCAGCGGCGGCGGCTGGAGGTCGCGCTGGGGGTGCAGGGACGGCCGGAGCTGCTCTTCCTCGACGAGCCGACGACCGGGCTCGACCCGGTCGCCCGCCGGCAGTTCTGGTCGCTGATCGAGGGGCTGCGCGACCGCGGCACCACCGTCGTGCTCACCACCCACTACCTCGACGAGGCCGCGCAGCTGGCCGACCGGGTCGGGGTGATCGCGGCGGGCCGGCTGGTGGAGGTCGCCCCGCCCGGGGCGCTGGGGGCCGCCCTGCGTCAGGAGGCCACCGTGCGCTGGACCGAGGACGGCGTCGTGCGCGAGGTCGTCACCCGCACGCCGGCCGGCGTCCTGCGCGACCTGCTGGCGGCGACCCCCACCGGCGAGGTCCCCGACCTCACCGTGACCCGTCCCGGCCTGGAGGACGTCTACCTCCGGCTCGTCTCCGAGGGAGCCCCCCGATGACCGCTCTGCTGCCCACCCCGCCGCCGGCCACCCGCCGTCCGGTACCCCCGGGCGCCTGGACGATCGGGCGGGCCAGGGTCGCCCTGGAGCTGCGGCTGTTCGTCCGCGACCCGGGCCAGCTGGTGTTCTCGTTCGCCTACCCGGTCGTGATGCTGGTGATCTTCGGATCGATCTTCGCCGGCCGCGAGGTGGCGCCCGGGGTGGACTTCCGGCAGTACTTCCTGGCCGGGATCGCCGCGACGGGGATCATGCTGACGAGCTTCCAGGCCGTCGGCCTCGCGATCACCGAGGAGCGCGACCGGGGCGACCTGCTGCGGCTGCAGACGCTGGGCACGCCGCCGCTGGCGTACGGGATCGGCAAGGCCGGTCAGGTGCTGCTCACCACCGTCGTCCAGCTGGCGGTGCTGCTCGTGGTGGCCGCGACGGTCTACGACGTGCCGATGCCCGGCGACGCCGGCCGCTGGCTGACCTTCGCCTGGGTGGCGGTGCTGGGCATCCTCGCCGGCACGGTGCTCGGCATCGCGGTGTCGTCGTTCGTCGGCAGCGCGCGGGCGGCGGGCGCGGGCATCCCGGCGGTCGCCGTCGTCCTGCAGTTCTTCTCCGGTGTGTTCTTCGTGTTCTCGGAGCTGCCGGGGTGGATGCAGCAGCTGGCCGCGGTCTTCCCGCTCAAGTGGATGACGCAGGGCATGCGCTCGGTCTTCCTGCCCGACGCGGCCGCGGCCGCGGAGCCCGCGGGCAGCTGGGAGCACGGGACCACTGCCGTGGTGCTGGCCGCATGGGTGATCATCGGCGTCGTGGTCTGCGCCCGGACGTTCCGCTGGCGGCGGAACGCCGGATGAGCGTCCGCAGCCGGCTCGGCGCCGCCTTCCTCCCGCCCGCGGACGAGGAGGGCGGCGCCGAACCGCTGTCCGAGCGCGGCTGGCGGGCGACCGTCGTCGGGATGCACGTCATCTCGGCGGCGTTGTGGGGGCTGGCCGTGGCGACGGCGGTCGCCGACCACGACGGCGGGCGGCTGACCGCCGTCCTGGGGGTGCTGGCGGGGTTCGCGCTGGCGTACGTGCTGGCCGGTGCGCCGGCGCTGAGCGGTGATGCGCCGGTCCGTGCGGTCGTCTACCTGGCGGTGCTCGTCGCCGGGTTCTGCGCGCTCGGGTTCCTGTCCCCGGAGCTGTTCTTCCTGCTGTTCCTCGCCTATCCGCAGGTGTGGTTCGTCGTGCACGGCCGGATGACGGGTGTGGCGTGGACCGTGCTGCTGGCAGCCGCCACCGCGGCCGGCCCGCTGGTGCGCGCGGTATCGGGGGAGCTGGCCCGCGAGGTGCTGGTGCAGACCGCCATCAGCCTGCTGTTCAGCCTGGCGCTGGGGCTGTGGATCAGCCGGGTGCTGCACCAGAGCGCTCACCGCGCCGAGCTCATCGAGCAGCTGGAGCGCACCCGGGCGCAGTTGGCCCGCGCCGAGCACGAGCGCGGTGTCCTGACCGAGCGGGAGCGGCTGGCCCAGGAGGTGCACGACACCCTCGCGCAGGGCTACACGAGCATCGTGGTCCTGGCGCAGACCGCGGCCGCCCAGCTCGCCGCCGACCCGGTGGTCGCCCGCGAACGGCTGACGCTGATCGAGGAGGTGGCGCGGGAGAACCTTGCCGAGGCGCGCGCCATGGTCGCCGCTTTCCGGCCGGTGGCGCTGGACGGCTCGACCCTGGTCGAGGCGCTGGCCCGCCTGGCCGAGCGGTTCGGGCGCGAGACCGGCCTCCCGGTGCGCGTGGACACGTCGGCGCTGGACGGCGGTCTGGCGCTGCGCCGCGACGAGGAGGTCGTCCTGCTCCGGGGAGCGCAGGAGGCGCTGACCAACGTGCGCCGGCACGCGGCGGCGCGGGCGGTGGTGATCCGGGTGTCGGTCGTCGGCGGTGAGGGGGCGCGGCAGGTGTCGGTGCACGTGGAGGACGACGGGGTGGGTTTCGAACCGTCCCGCGCGCGGGGTGCGGGGCTGGAGGGGCTGCGCGACCGCGTCTCCTCCGTCGGGGGCGAGGTCGACGTGGTCTCGGCGCCCGGCGAGGGCACGCGGGTGACCGTGCGGGTGCCGGCCTCGTGAGCGGGGGTGCCGTGATCCGGGTGGTGGTGGTGGACGACCACCCCGTGGTCCGGGGCGGTCTGGTCGGGTGGCTCGACGCGCAACCCGACCTCGACGTGGTCGGGGAGGCGGGCGACGGGGCCGAGGCGCTGGTGCGGGTGGCCGAGCTGGAGCCGGACGTCGTCCTCATGGACCTGCGCATGCCGCGGATGGACGGCGTCACGGCGACCGGGCGCATCCTCTCCGCGCACCCGGACGTCCGCGTGCTGGTGCTGACCACCTACGACACCGACGCCGACATCGTGCGCGCGGTGGAGGCCGGGGCAACCGGCTACCTGCTCAAGGACACGCCGCTGCCGCAGCTGGCCGACGCCGTCCGGGCCGCGGCCCGCGGGGAGACCGTGCTGGCGCCGCCGGTCGCCGCGCGGCTGGTCTCGCGGCTGCGGGCCCCGGTCGCCGAGGCGCCGACCGCGCGCGAGCTCGAGGTGCTCGCGGGCGTGGCGCGGGGGTTGACGAACGCCGAGATCGGCCGGCAGTTGTTCATCGGTGAGGCGACGGTGAAGACGCACCTGCTGCGGGTCTTCGCGAAGCTCGGGGTGGACGACCGGACCCGGGCGGTGCTGGTGGCGGTGGAGCGCGGGTTGCTGCCCTCGCCGGGGCGGTGACCGGATCGTCATCGGCCCCGAGGGTCAGCCCCTGGACCTCGGCCGCACCACGGCCGCTCCGCAGGGACCCGCCGCGAGCTGCGTCCGTGCGGTGCTTGCCCACGCTGTATCCCTTCGACCGATCCATCACGGTCGTCGGCCGGCGGCGCGGGGGGGGGGGAACTGGACCAGGAACCTCATCAGGGCGGGGGAGGCCCACGGTGGTGGGCGCCGCCGCGCGGGTGCCACCACGATGTCGGGCGTCCGGAGGCGGTGCGCCGGGGCCGTACTCTGAGCTCCCGTGAGCCTCACCATCGGGATCGTCGGCCTGCCCAACGTCGGCAAGTCGACCCTGTTCAACGCCCTGACCAAGAACGACGTCCTCGCGGCGAACTACCCGTTCGCGACGATCGAGCCGAACGTCGGCGTGGTGGGGGTGCCCGACCCGCGGCTGGAGAAGCTCGCGGAGATCTTCGGCTCGCAGAAGATCATCCCGGCGACGGTGTCCTTCGTGGACATCGCCGGCATCGTGCGCGGCGCCAGCGAGGGTCAGGGCCTGGGCAACAAGTTCCTGGCGAACATCCGCGAGAGCGACGCGATCTGCCAGGTCATCCGGGTCTTCAGCGACCCCGACGTCGTGCACGTCGAGGGCAAGGTGAGCCCCGCGGACGACATCGAGACGATCAACACCGAGCTCGTGCTGGCCGACATGCAGACGCTGGAGAAGGCCGTCCCGCGGCTGGAGAAGGAGGCGAGGAAGGACAAGGAGCGGGCCGCGCTGCTGTCCGCCGCCCAGGACGCGCAGAAGGTGCTGGACGAGGGGAAGACCCTCTTCTCCGCGGGGGTCGACCCCGAGCCGCTGCGCGAGCTGACGCTGCTCACCACCAAGCCGTTCCTCTACGTCTTCAACGTGGACGCCGACGAGCTCGCGAACAGCGAGAAGCTCGACGAGCTGCGGGCGCTGGTGGCTCCGGCGGAGGCGATCTTCCTCGACGCGCAGACCGAGTCGGAGCTGATCGAGCTGCCGGCCGACGAGGCCGCCGAGCTGCTCGAGTCGATCGGGCAGAGCGAGCCCGGGCTGGACCAGCTGGCGAAGGTCGGCTTCCGCACCCTGGGGCTGCAGACCTACCTCACCGCCGGGCCGAAGGAGTCGCGCGCCTGGACGATCCCGGTTGGCGCGACCGCCCCGCAGGCCGCCGGCGTCATCCACACCGACTTCCAGCGCGGCTTCATCAAGGCCGAGATCGTCAGCTTCGACCAACTGGTCGAGGCCGGCTCCATGGCCGAGGCCAAGTCCCGCGGCTGGGTCCGCATGGAGGGCAAGGACTACGTCATGGCCGACGGCGACGTGGTGGAGTTCCGCTTCAACGTGTGACCTCCGGGCGCACCCCACGGTGGACGCGCGGAACAGGGGCTACAGGAGCAACGTTCTGGTGTCGATGTCCCCGATGGCCGGTGTCGCCGGGGTGCCCCACGACCGAGGAGACCTGATGGACTACCTGCGACAGCTGCAGGCGGAACGGCCGCTGCTCTTCGGGATCCTGCTCCTGGTGGGCTTCATCGTCGCCTTCCAGCTCGCGATCTTCGTGATCCAGCTGATCGTCGGCCCCTTCGGTCTGCCGGGCTGGGCGCCCCTCGTGATCCTGGTGGGCGGCCTCGTCCTCATCGCCCGCCGGCAGCAGCGGTAGCGGCTCATTCGACCGCGAGGGCGTTGAGCCGGGCCGCCTGGCGCATGAGGTGGTCGCGCTCGGGCAGGTTCGGTGCGGCACGGGCGGCCTCGGCGTAGAGCCGCGCCGCCGTCGCCGGGTCGCCGTCGCGCTCGTGCAGGTACGCCGCGACGGCGGAGTAGCGGGGGAGCGAGGGGTCCAGTTCGGCCAGCGCGGCCAGACCGGCCCGCGCACCGTCGGCCTCGCCGACCGCGACGGCCCGGTTGAGGCGGGCGATCGGGCTGCCGGTGAGCCGCACCAGCTCGTCGTACCACTCCACGATCTGCACCCAGTCGGTCTCCCCGGCGGTGCGTGCGTCGGCGTGCAGCGCCGCGATCGCGGCCTGCGCCTGGAACTCACCCAGCCGGTCGCGGGCCAGCGCGGCCTGCAGCACCTCGACGCCCTCGGTGATCGACCGGGTGTCCCACGCGGTGCGGTCCTGCTCGGCCAGGGGCACGAGGCTCCCGTCGCGGCGGGTTCGTGCGGGGCGGCGCGCGGAGTGCAGCAGCATGAGCGCCAGCAGGCCCGCCACCTCGGGGTGGTCGACGGCGGCTGCGAGCCGGCGGGTGAGCCGGATGGCCTCGGCGGCGAGGTCGATGTCGCCGGAGTAGCCCTCGTTGAAGACCAGGTACAGCACCCGCAGAACGGTGGCGATGTCCCCGGGCTGGTCGAACCGGACGCCCGACACCGTCTTCTTGGCCCGGCTGATCCGCTGCGCCATGGTCGCCTCGGGCACGAGGTAGGCCTGGGCGATCTGCCGCGTGGTGAGGCCGCCGACCGCCCGCAGCGTGAGCGCGACCGCCGAGGCCGGGGTCAGGGACGGGTGGGCGCACAGGAAGTACAGCTGGAGGGTGTCGTCCACGCCCCCGGCCGGCCCGGGCGGCGGCTCGCCCTCGACGCGCAGCTCGCGCTGCCGCCGGGAGGTTTCGGCGCGGGTGGCGTCGAGGAACTTGCGCCAGGCCACCGTGACCAGCC
Organism: Blastococcus sp. SYSU DS0552; assembly: GCF_054050815.1. Classification (NCBI taxonomy): domain Bacteria; kingdom Bacillati; phylum Actinomycetota; class Actinomycetes; order Geodermatophilales; family Geodermatophilaceae; genus Blastococcus; species Blastococcus sp. SYSU DS0552. Next base: position 73,815 of record NZ_JBJHAB010000012.1, on the reverse strand, counting down.
AGCCCTGCGGGTCGCGCGGTGGGTTCTCCGGCCACACCCGGACGGCTTCGAGCAACGCTTCCTGGACCGCGTCCTCGGCCGCCGCGAAGTCGGCTCCGCGGCGGCCGAGGATCCCGATCACGGTGGGGATGAGCGCCCGGAGCAGGGTCTCGTCCACCGGTGCGGTCACTCCGTGACGGTCGGCGGCGCCGTCAGGAACGGACGCAGCTCGAGCCACTCGTGGATCGGCTTCCCCCCTGCTCCGGGAGCCGCGGAGAGCTCGCCGGCCAGCTCGACCGCGCGTTCGTAGCTGTCGACGTCGATCACCATCCAGCCGGCGATGAGGTCCTTCGTCTCCGCGAACGGGCCGTCGGTGACCGGCGGCCGCCCCTCGCCGTCCGAGCGGACCCACGTGCCCTCGGCCGCGAGTGCCTGCCCGTCGACGAACTCGCCGGTGCCCTCGAGCCGCTCGGCGAACTCCTGCATGTACCGCACGTGGGCCGAGATCTCCTCCGGCGTCCACTTCTCCATCGGGACGTCGTTCACCGCCGCCGGCGCGCCGCGGTAGTGCTTGAGCAGCAGGTACTTGGCCATGGTGTTCTCCCTGGTGAGGTACGGCCCAGTCTGGCCGTTCGCACCCCGGGGACGGAGCCGCGCTCGGATTCTCGACATGGGGCGCGGGCCCTGTCGAGGACCTTCAGGACGGGATCAGACCCGGCCGCGGAGGATGCGGTGCCAGTAGACCTGCGGCAGCCCGTAGCGGTCGAACAGCCACTGCCAGCGTCGCGGCACGAACGGGTCGAGGAAGGGCACCGATGGCTGGGACCGGTTGTCGCGGTCGACCTCGTTCAGCATCAGCTTCCGGCGGGTCACGGTGATCGGCATGACCGTGTAGCCGTTGTACTGCTGCATCGGCTTGCCCGTCGCGGCGGCCGACAGGTTCTCGCTCAGCACCTTCACCTGCTTCCGCAGCGCACCCCCCGACGGGCGGGTGGCGAGGTCGGCGGCGTCGCCGAGGCCCCAGATCGACCCGTGCCGGCGGTGCCGCAGCGTCCCGGGGTCGACGTCCACCAGGCCGGGGGAGGTATCGACGGCGAGGCCGGCGTCGGCGATCCAGCGCGGCGCCCGGTAGTGCGGGACGGCGTGCGCGAACGCGACGTCCTCCAGCACCCGCCGGCCGCTCGGGGAGGTGATCGTGACCGAGTGCAGGTCACCGTCCACCCGCTCGATCCGTGACTCGCGCAGCACCTCGATGCTGTAGCCGGCGAACACGTCCTCCAGGTACCGGTCCGCTTCCGGGATGCCGGTCCCCGTCGCCGCCGGCAGCACGAGGCGGACCTGCAGGTCGTCCAGCACGCCGGCGCGCCGCCAGTGGTCGCACGCCATCAACAGCGGCTTGAGTGCGGTCGGCCCGCAGGACGCCGGCTCCGGGGGCACGGTGAAGACCACGGAGCCGGCCCGCAGCGACGTCACGCCCGGCCACACCAGCGGGGCGCTGCCCGGCACGTACGAGGACGCGGCCCACCCCTCGGTGTAGGCCCGCTGCAGCCCCGGCGTCGCGTCCCAGTCCTCCACGAGGCCCGGGCAGAGCACGAGGGTCGAGCAGTGCAGGGTCCGGCCCCCGCGGGTGCGCACCGTCATGGCGGCGGGGTCGACGGCGTCGACGGCGTCGCGGATCCACGTGCACCCGTCCGGCACGACGTCGGCCATCGGGCGTTCCAGGTCGGCCATCGTCGCCTCGCCCGCGGCGACGTAGTTCAGCAGCGGCTTGTACCGGTGCACCGGGGACGGCGCCACGACGGTGACGTCCTCCACCCCGTCCCGGAGCAGCCGCGCCGCCAGGGAGATGCCGGCGTTGCCGCCGCCCAGGATGAGCACGTTCGTTCCCGCCACGTCCGCTCCCGAAGATCAGGCCGCGGACCTCTGGTCAGCGCCGCAGCTCGGCCACCGTGTCGAGCCTGCCCAGTTCGTGCGGGTTCCGAACCGCGTACATGCGGCTGATCCGGCCGTCCTCGACGACGAACGTGACCACGGTGTCGAACTCGCCGCCGGGGTCGATCCGCGCCCCGACCGCCCCGTTGACCAGCGGGGTGGTGATCCGCACGCCGGGCGCGAGCTCGGCGAACCGGGACAGCGCGTTCGCCACCCGCGCCCGGCCCGCGAACGGTCGCCGGGCGGCGGGCGCCAGACCGCCGCCGTCCGCGACCACGACGACGTCGGGCGCCAGGACGTCCAGCAGCGCCTGCACGTCGCCACCGGTGAGCGCGGCGAGGAACCGGTCCACGACCTGCTGCTGCTCGGTGCGGCTCACCGTCATCCGCGGTCGCCGGGCCGCCACGTGCTCGCGGGCCCGGTGCGCGATCTGCCGCGCCGCGGCGCTGGACCTGCCCACCGCCTCGGCGATCTCGTCGTAGGGCACGTCGAACACCTCGTGCAGCACGAGCACCGCGCGCTCGACCGGTCCCAGCGTCTCCAGCACCGTGAGCACCGCGATCGAGACGCTCTCCGCGAGCTCGACGTCCTCGGCGACGTCGGGGCCGGTCAGCAGCGGCTCCGGCAACCACTCGCCCACGTAGTCCTCGCGCCGGCGGGAGATCGTCCGCAGCCGGTTCAGCGCCTGCCGGGTGACGATCCGCACCAGGTAGGCGCGCGGGTCCCGCACCGTCGCGGGGTCCACCTCGGCCCACCGCAGCCAGGTCTCCTGCACCACGTCGTCGGCGTCGGCGGCCGAGCCGAGCAGCTCGTAGGCGACGGTGAAGAGCAGGCCGCGGTGGGCGGGGAAGGGGTCGTCGGTCATGCCGGGGTGAGGCCGTCCCGCGAAGGGGTGGCCAGCGGCGGCAGGCCGCAGGACGCCGCGAACTCCTGCGAGCGGATGCCGAGTGCGACGTTGGCCCGCGCCGTGAGGTTCATCGCGCCGACCCGGGCGGTCAGCTCGACGAGCGCGGGCGCGCCGAGGTCGGTCAGCAGCGCGGTCGACAGCTCGTCGGTCACGGCCGGCGGCGTCTGGCTCATCGCCTCGGCGTACTCCATCACTCGCCGCTCCAGGGGCGTGAAGACCGTCGACTGCCGCCAGCGCGGCACCTCGCGGGCCTTCGCCTCGTCGAGCCCGCGGTTGCGCGTCATGAAGTAGTGGAGATCCAGGCAGAACCTGCACCCGACGGTCGCGGCCGCGGCCATCGACGCGAAGGTCGCGAGCTGGGGGTTCAGCCGGTGCCACGCGTCGGCCTTGCGGCCCAGGCCCATCAGGTCCTTGACCACGGCCGGGTGGTGCCAGAGCACGCCGACGGACTCCGGCACCTGGCCGAACATTTTCCGGCACATCGCCTTCACCAGGCCTCCGTAGATGCCGGTGACCTCGGTCGCGGGGACCCGCGTGCTCCTCGCCATGTCTCCTCCAGGTGTGTCGATCCGACGACATGGAGACACCGGCCGCGCCGCCGGTGTGACAGGGCGAGGAAGTCCACGGAGTCACACGGCGACGGCGAGGACCGCCAGGGTGCGCACGGGCCACCGCCACCGGTCGGCCCGGCCCGGTCGTGGGCTCTCGCGTGCATCGAGCACGCCGGGAGAGTAGGGGAGGAGGCGACCCAGCGGCGGTGGACCGGACCCCGTGCGTCGGCGAGGGGCGCCGGGGTGACCCGGCGGCCCTCGCCGACGGGGCGCGCCCCGTCAGGTCGTGACGAGCCCGCGCACGCTCTCGGTCAGGGTCAGCGCCAGCCGGCGGGTCACGCGCAGCCCCTGGTCGGCCAGGGCGTAGGTGGTCTCGATGACCTCCTCCGGCCGGACGAGCACGGCGGGCACGAAGCTGCGCACGATCGTCGTCACCCCCTGCACGAGGCCGACGACGGCGTCCTCGCTGCTGTCCGCCGCCGCGGCGAGCTGCCGGCGGGCCTGCTCCTGCTCCTGCTCGCGCAGCTCCACGAGGAGGTCGCGGCGGACGGCGAGGACCAGCTGGCGGGCCCGCTCGTCGTGGGATCCGTTACGGGCCTCCTGCAGGACCTGGGCGGCCAGCAGCTCCCGGGCCCGGTCCTCGGCCTCCTCGCGGGTACGGGCCAGCTCGTCGAGCTCCGGCGTCGTCGGCTCGGTGCCGGGCGCGTCCTCGTCGGACTGCTTGCGGTTCTTCGGCTCGGTGGTGGACGTGGCCGGCGGCTTGGCTGCGGGCGTGGTCATGGCTTCCTCCTGGATCGTCTCCGTCCGGACGGCACCAGGCTCCGGCCGGAAGGTGACCCGTGGGAGAGCAGCGCGCGCACGGCAGGGGAGCGACCCGGTAACAGTCGTACCGCGGCCGCCGGGATCAGCTGGCGAGGCGGGCGCACTCCCCGCACCGCGCCGTGCCGTGCTGCGTGGGCCAGTCCTGCGCGGCGGTCGCCCGCACCAGCTGCCCGCACAGCGACGCCTCCAGCCCGTCGACCACCGGCTTGGCGACCGCGTGCACGACGTCGTCCGCGCGACCGGCCCCGGCGTCGTCCGACCGGACGTCACGCCCGATCCAGCCGACCCGGATCCCGATCACGAAGAGGCTCGCCGTCATGGCGCCAGCGTGGGCACCGAAGGTGTCCGCCCGGTGACGCGGTCCGGAACACCTGGCGGCGACCGGGCGTCTCAACCCTCCCGGGCGGGCCGGTAGACCAGGTGCAGGACGCCGGTCGGGAAGGCCTCCGAGGACAGCAGCTCCAGCGGGGTGCGGCCCAGCTCGTCGGTCCAGCGGCGCTCCCCGGCGACCACGACCGGGTCCACCAGCAGCATCAGCTCGTCGAGCAGGCCGGCCTCCAGAAGCGACCGCACGGTCGTCAGGCTGCCGGACATGCCGATGGTGCCGGCGGTGCGCTCCTTCAGCGCCCGCACCTCGTCGAGGGAGCGCAGCACCGTCGTCCCGGCCCAGTCGGAGTCCTGGAGCGTCGTCGACAGCACGTACTTGGTGGCCGGGTTGATGAACTCGGCGAACTCGTCGCTGTCGTTGCCGGGCCAGTACCGGGCCCACTGGTCGTGCAGGACGCGGCCCATCAGGTAGGCCTCGCACCGGCCCAGGTGCCGGTCCATGGCCGCGCCCATCGCCTCGTCGAAGTACGGCCCGTGCCACTGGTCCGGGCGCTCGGCCGAACCGTCGACGGTGGTGAACAGGGCGGCGGCGATGCGTCCCACGGGATCTCCTTCGGTGAACCGGTCGTCGAGAACCTAGACGGGCCGGCCGCGGCGAACTCATCGGCCGGCGTGCGAGGGGGCCCGCACCCCCGGCAGGCTGGCACCCGGTGGCCGGCAGGCGGCCGCCGCTGCGCCCGAGGAGGCACCGCGTGTCCCGACCACCGTTCCCGCCGTTCACCCTGGAGACCGCCCAGCAGAAGGTGCGCGCCGCGGAGGACGCGTGGAACACTCGCGACCCGGTCCGGGTGGCGCAGGCCTACACGGAGGACACCGTCTGGCGGAACCGCGCCGAGTTCCTGCGGGGCCGTGACCAGGTGGTGGACTTCCTGACCCGCAAGTGGCAGCGCGAGCTGGACTACGCGCTGCGCAAGGAGCTGTGGGCCTTCACCGACGACCGCATCGCGGTGCGCTTCCAGTACGAGTGGCAGGACGCCGAGGGCCGCACGTGGCGCTCCTACGGCAACGAGAACTGGGAGTTCGCCGCCGACGGCCTGATGCGCCGGCGGGAGGCCAGCATCAACGACGTGCCCATCGCCCTCGAGGAGCGCTGGATCCTCGGCCCGCGGGAGGACGGCGACACGACGCCGCTCCCGCTGCGGTGAGGTCCGGCCGGGGGAGACCCTGAGCGCCGTTCTCGGGGGCGGATCCGGGTGTCACCGGATGTCGCGCCGGCGGCTCCGCGCGCAGGCTCGTGGCATGACGAACTCAGTTCCCCTCCCTCCGCCCGCGGACGCCCCCGACGGCGGGCAGCAGCGCCCGCCGCGGCGACCGGAGCTCCGGCGCAGCACCACCGACCGCATGGCCGGCGGGGTGTGCGGCGGGCTCGCCGAGTACACCGGCATCGACGCCGTGCTGTGGCGGGTCGGCTTCGTCGGCCTGACCGTCGCCGGTGGTGCCGGCATCCTCGTCTACCTGCTGCTGTGGGTGCTGATGCCCGCGGGGCCGATGCGGGACGACGAGAACTCCAGCCCTCTGGAGCGGCAGGTGCAGCGGCTGCACGACGTCCTCACCGGTGGGCGGGCGGAGTCCCCGCGGTGAGCCCGGTCGCCCTCCCGCGGGCCGGCCGACGGTCGGCACCGGCCCGCGAGGGGCGCCGATCCGACAGGATGAGCCGACCCCAGCCGTCGACCACTGTTGGAGCACAGTCGTGACCGTTCCCCCCGCGCCCCAGCCGGCCCCTGTGGTCGTGCCGAAGTTCTTCGTCCGGCAGCGGGTCACGATGATGGTCAACCGCTACGAGGTGCGCTCGGCGAACCCCGACGGCAGCGAAGGGCAGCTCCTCGCCCTCGCCGAGCAGAAGCGGATGAAGCTGCGGGAGGAGGTCACCTTCTTCGCCGACGAGTCCAAGAGCCGGCGGGTGTTCTCCTTCAAGGCCCGCCAGCGGCTGGACGTCGGCGCCGAGCACGACGTCCTCGACGAGCACGGGCAGCCCGTCGGCTACTTCCGGAAGGCGTTCGGCGCCAGCCTGCTGCGCTCCACCTGGCATCTGTCGGCGCCCGGCATCGACGCCGTCGGCCAGGAGCGCAACCGGTTCATCGCGCTGCTGCGCCGGGTGTGGGGCCTCATCCCGTTCCTCGACAGCATCCCGGTGCCTTTCCTCTTCCACTTCGACTTCACCGACAGCCGGACCGGGGCGCTGGTGATGAGCAGCGAGAAGCGGATCGCGCTGCGCGACCAGTACACGGTGACCGTTCCCGACGACCGCCTGGACTTCCGGGTGGCGGCGGCGATGGCCGTCGCGCTGGACGCGCTGCAGAGCCGCTGACCCACGCTCTGGGGGTGTTCGCGGCGCTCCACGGCCACTGCAGGACACGCGGAGCGGCCGGAACGCTCCCACGGCGCAGGGGAAGGTGCGGCGGGCGGGCGGCGTTGCGCCAGGCAACCGACGTGAAAGGCCCGTACCGCACATGAGCATCACCCTGTCCGTCCTCGACCTGGCCCCCATCCCGCGCGGGGAGACCGCGAGCAGCGCCATCGCCGCGAGCGTGGCTCTCGCCCAGTGCGCGGAGGAGCACGGTTACGCGCGCGTCTGGTACGCCGAGCACCACAACATGCCCTCGATCGCCTCGTCGGCCACCAGCGTGCTGATCGCGCACGTCGGCGCGCAGACCAGCAGCATCCGGCTGGGTGCCGGCGGGGTCATGCTGCCCAACCACTCGCCGCTGACGATCGCCGAGCAGTTCGGCACGCTCGACGCGATGTACCCCGGCCGCATCGATTTGGGGCTGGGCCGTGCCCCGGGCAGCGACCAGAACACCATGTACGCGCTGCGCCGCGACCCGCGTTCGGCCGACAGCTTCCCGCAGGACATCCTCGAGCTGCAGGCCTACCTGGCCGGTGAGAGCCGGGTGCCCGGTGTCGACGCGATCCCCGGCAAGGGCTCGCGGGTGCCGCTGTACGTGCTCGGGTCGTCGATGTTCGGCGCCACGCTCGCCGCGGCGCTCGGGCTGCCCTACGCGTTCGCCTCGCACTTCGCGCCGGCCATGCTCGAGCCGGCCGTCGCCGCCTACCGCCGGGAGTTCAAGCCCTCCGAGCAGCTGGCGGAGCCCTACGTCATCGCCGGGGTCAACGTCGTCGCCGCCGACAGCACCGCGGCCGCGCAGGAGCAGCTGCAGGCCGTCCGGCGGAACCTGGCCATCGGCCTGTTCGGCCGTGGCCGGGCGCTCACCGACGAGCAGGCCGACCAGCTGCTCGCGCAGGGAGCCGGTCAGCACGTCTCCACCATGCTGACCCACACCGCCGTCGGCACCCCGGCCGAGGTGCGCGAGCACCTCGAGGGGTTCGCGAAGCTGGCCGACGCCGACGAGCTGATCGTCGCCCACCAGTCGGCGTCCCTCGACGGACGGCTGCGGTCGGTGGAGCTCCTGGCCCAGGCCATGGGGGACCGCGCACTGTGACGCACCGGGGTTTCGGGTCCCGGGGAGCCGCGGGTAGGCCGCCGCGGTGACCTACTCGATCGTGGCCCGCGACCCCGAGACGGGGGAGATGGGCGTCGCCACCCAGTCCCAGGCCTTCGCGGTCGGCAACAGCGTCCCCTTCGCCCTCCCGGGGCACGGGGTCATCGCCACGCAGTCGATGGCCGAGCCCATGTACGGCTCCGTCGGTCTCGACCTCCTGCGCGGCGGGTTCACCGCGCAGGAGGTGCTGACGGCGCTCAGCAGCGTCGACCCCCAGCCCGAGCGCCGGCAGGTCGCCGTCCTCGGTCTCGCCGGCGACTTCGCCGTGTACACGGGCACCAGCTGCGTCGACGCCGCCGGTCACCTCATCGGCGACAACTGCGTCGCGCTGGCCAACATGGCGAGCTCGCCCGCGGTGTGGGAAGCGATGGTGGAGCGGTTCGAGGGCTCCGCCGGTCTGCTCGCGCAGCGCCTGCTCAGCGCGCTGGTGGCGGGGGAGGAGGCCGGCGGTGACTTCCGGGGACGCCGGTCGGCCGCGATCATGGTCGTCCGCGCGACCACGACCGGGCGTCCCTGGCACGACATGGTGGTCGACCTGCGGGTCGACGACTCCCCGGACCCGCTGGGCGCCCTGGCCGACCTGACCGTGACCCGTGCCCGCTACCAGGACGTCGTCCGCGCCTTCCAGCAGGCCATCGACGGGGACCCCGTCACCGCCGACCGGGAGCTGGAGCTGCTGCGCCCCATGGACCCGGTCACCGAGCCCGACCAGCTGATGTGGCGGGCCGTCGTCGCGGCCCTCGCGGGCCGGGAGGACGACGCCCGGGCGATGCTCGTAGAGCTCGCGGCCTCCGCGCCGCAGTTCATCGAAGCGGCCAGCCGCTTCGGCAAGGCCGGGCTGATGCCGGCCGACGTCGTCGACCGGATCATCCCGCCGGTGCCTCCCGCCTGACGCTCCCGGCGCGGCCCCGGCCTCCCCCCGGCGGGGGAGGAGGGACGTGAGCTGCGTTTCAGCCGATCTCGTACCGCGCCGATCGTCCGGTCATGGATGAGCGGCGCACCGGGAGCACGCGGGGGCGCGACGCGGACCGGGCGCTGCGTGCCGTGCGGGTCACGGCCGCCGTCGCGTCCGCCGCCTGGGTGCTCTGCCTGGTGATGGCCGCCCTCGGGATCCCGTACGTCGGGGAGTACCTGGCCGCGGGCGGGAAGCTGGTCTTCCTCGCCGCCCTCACGGTCGTGCTCGTGCTGCGGGCACGCGTGACCTCGGTCGCACGCCGGGCGTGGCTCTGCTTCGCCGGCGCGGTCGGGGCCTACCTGCTCGGTGGCGCGGTCTACGAGCTGCACTACCGGGGGCTGGAGACGGTGCCCCGGCCGTCGTGGGCCGACGCCCTCCAGCTGGGGTTCTACCCGCTGGCCTTCCTCGCGCTGCTGCTCATGATCCGCGGCCGGGTGCGGCGGCTCACGGCCGACCTCTGGCTCGACTGCCTGGTCACCGGGCTCACCGCCGGGGCCCTGGCCGCGTCCCTGGCCCTCGGGGACCTGCTCCGCACCGCGGCGGACGGGCAGGGCGCCGCCCTCGTCGGCATCGCCTACCCGGTGGGTGACCTGCTGCTGCTCAGCCTGCTGGCCGCCGGCCTGGTCGTCATCGGGCGGCGCGGCGGGGGCGGCTGGTGGTGGGTCGTCACCGGGCTCCTGCTGTTCGTCACCGGCGACAGCGTGTACGCCTACCAGGTCGCCCACGACACGTACTCCGTGGGCAGCGCGCTCGACGTGGTCTGGGGTCTGGCGTTCCTGTGCTTCGGGTTCTCGGCCTGCCACGCCCCCGCCGGGGGCATCTCCGACCCCGCCGCGGTCCGCGCGCCGCTGCTCGTCCCCGCGGTGTGCACCCTGACCGCGGTCGGGCTGCTCGTCCACGGGTACTTCCGTGGCGGCGACCCGATGACGGGGGCGCTCGCCTTCGGCGCGGTCCTCGCCGCCCTGGCGCGGACCGCGCTCACCTTCCGCGCCGTCCGCGCGCTGGCCGACAGCCGCCGCCAGGCGCGCACCGACGAGCTGACCGGGCTGCCCAACCGGCGCTGCGTCTTCGAGGCGCTCGACGCCCTGGACGCCCGGCTCCTCGCCGGTGAGGAGCTCGCCGTCCTCGTCCTCGACCTCGACCGGTTCAAGGAGATCAACGACTCGCTGGGCCACGGTGTCGGCGACGCGCTGCTGCGGGAGGTCGGCACCCGGCTGCGGGCGCAGGTGCGCGACGGTGACCTGCTGGCCCGGCTGGGCGGGGACGAGTTCGTCGTCCTGGCCCAGGACCTGGACGTCGACGGCGCCCTCGTCCTGGCCGACCGCCTCCGCGACCACCTGCGGCGCCCGTTCCGGCTCGCCGGCATGGAGCTCGGCCTGGACGCCGCCGTCGGTGTCGCCGTGGGCCCCGACCACTCGCGCAGCGCCGTGGAGCTGCTGCAGCTGGCCGACCTGGCGATGTACTCGGCGAAGTCCGGCCGCCTCGGCGCCGCCGTGTACGACGAGGATCGGGACGGGCACGGTCGGCACCGGCTGGAGGACGTCTCGGCGCTGCGGCGGGCTCTCGAGACCGGTGAGCTGGTGCTGCACTACCAGCCGAAGCTCGATCTCCCTACGGGCACGGTGGCAGGCGTCGAGGCGCTCGTCCGCTGGCAGCACCCGACGCGGGGGCTGCTCTACCCGGACGCGTTCATCGACCTGGCGGAGTCGGCCGGGCTCATGGGCCAACTGACCGCCCGGGTGGTCGACATGGCCCTGGCCCAGTGCCGCCGCTGGGCCGACCAGGGCCGGTCGCTCACCATGGCGGTCAACGTCAGCCCCTCGAACCTGGTCGACCAGTCCTTCCCGGACGACGTCGCCCGCCTGCTCGCCGCGCACGGGCTGACCGCGGGCAGCCTGGTCCTCGAGGTCACCGAGAGCCTGCTGATGGAGGACCGGGAGCGCGCCGTCGGGGTGCTCGGCCGGCTGCGGGACGACGGCGTCGGCGTGGCCATCGACGACTACGGCACCGGCCACTCCAGCCTGGCCTACCTCGCCGCGCTGCCGGTCACCGAGCTGAAGCTGGACCGCACGTTCATCGCGGCGCTGACCGGGAGCGCGCGAGCGGCCTCGATCGTCACCTCCACCCTGCAGCTGGCGCACGCGCTGGGGCTGGTGATGGTGGCCGAGGGCGCGGAGGACGCGGCGACGGTCGCGGCCCTCGCGGAGCTGGGCTGCGACGTCGTCCAGGGGTACCACCTGAGCCGGCCGCTACCGCCGGACGAGCTGTGGAGCTGGCTGGACGAGCGGGAGCAGGCGCCGCTCACCAGCCGGGCGTGAGCCCTTCGTCGAGCCAGGTCTCGTACTCGTCCTCGGTCATCGGGCGAGCCGCGGCCAGCGCCGCCTCGAGCACCGGCAGCGCGACGACCGGGTCGACCGTCACGCCGACCCGGACGTCGGGGTCGAAGCGGACCAGCTCCTGCCAGTACCCGGACGAGCGCAGCCAGCGCCCGTCGCCGAGGGCGGTGCAGGAGGTCATCGGCTGGTCGCCGCCCGGCGTCCAGAGCGAGGTCGCTGCGCACGGGTCGGCCGCCGCGGGATCCACCGGCTGGTCGCGGAACAGCCAGAGCACCGCGTCGGCCCGGTGGTCGGCGCGTTCCAGCCGCGTCCAGATCAGCGGGCTGCCGGTCGCCTGGGACGCGGAGACCCGGTAGCCGTCGACCGCGGTGACCCACGGGTGCTCAGTGGTGCCCACCTCCGTGAGGGTCCGCTGCTGCTGGGCGTCCTGGGCCGCCTCCGTCCCGCGCGGCACGAGGACTGCCGCGGCGCATCCCGCGAGGAGCACCGCCGTGACGATCCGGACCACGCCGGGCCACTGCAGGCCGGCGACCGCGGCGAACGGCAGACCGGCGGCCGCGTAGCGGAGCAGCACGGGCACGCCGTCGCCGACGTCCAGGCGCAGCGCCACCCCCGCGAGCACGACGACGGCACCGGACGCGACCACGCCCAGGGTGACGCCCCGCAGCACCGAGCCGGGCCGGCCGCAGCCACCCGGTCCCGCGGTGCGGTCCACGGCGACGGCGAGCCCGCAGGCGACGGCGGTGAGCACGGCGACCGCGATGCCCACGGCGGTCCAGCCGCCGAAGAGCGAGGCGATGACGACGGGCGCGCCCACGACCGCCATCAGGATGCCGAGCCCGCCGGCCAGCAGGACGTGCAGCAGCGCGCGGACCGGGGACGCCGTGGGGGGTGCCACGCGGTCTTCGGCGGTCGTGGGCAGCACGCGCGCAGTGTGCCAGCCGGCGTGCGGCCTCGGAGTGCACGAAAGCCCCCCTCCGGTGTCCGGAGGGGGGCTCTCGTGCAGTTCCGCGCCAGGGGGGCGCGGTGAAGTCAGCTCTTCGGCCGCGCCCCGGCGCGCAGGGCGCCGAGCAGGTCGTGGTTCAGCCGGGAGATCGTCTCCATCGAGATGCCCTTCGGGCAGGAGGCGGAGCACTCGCCGATGTTCGTGCAGCCGCCGAAGCCCTCGCGGTCCTGCTGCGCCACCATGTTGACCACGCGGTCGTTGCGCTCGGGCTGGCCCTGGGGCAGCAGCCCCAGGTGCGTCACCTTGGCGGCGGTGAACAGCATCGAGGAGGCGTTCGGGCAGGCCGCCACGCAGGCACCGCAGCCGATGCAGGTGGCGGCGTCGAACGCGGCGTCCGAGTCGGCCTTCGGCACCGGGGTCGCGTGCGCCTCGGGCGCGGTGCCGGTGGGCACGCTGATGTAGCCGCCGGCCTGGATGATCCGGTCGAACGCCCGCCGGTCGACGGCGAGGTCCTTGATCACCGGGAACGCGGTGGCGCGCCACGGCTCGATGTCGATCGAGTCGCCGTCCTTGAAGGAACGCATGTGCAGCTGGCACGTGGTCGTCTGCTGCGGGCCGTGCGCCTGACCGTTGATCATGACGCCGCACATGCCGCAGATGCCCTCGCGGCAGTCGTGGTCGAAGGCGACCGGGTCGTCGCCCTGCATGATCAGCTGCTCGTTGAGCACGTCGAGCATCTCGAGGAACGACATGTCGGGGGAGATGTCGGTGATCTTGTAGGTCACCATCTTGCCCTTGGCCGTCGGCCCCTGCTGGCGCCAGATGCGCAGCGTCAGGTTCATCCCGCGCTTCTCGGCCGCGGGGTTGCCGACGCTGGAGCGCATCGGGCCTTCGTGTGTGGCTGTCACTTGTAGCTCCGCTGGGCGAGGTGGACGTACTCGTACTCGAGGTCTTCCCGGTGCAGGACCGGGGGCTGGCCCTCCGGCGTCCACTCCCAGGCGGCGACGTAGGCGAAGTTCTCGTCGTCGCGCAGCGCCTCCCCGTCGGGCGTCTGGCTCTCCGCGCGGAAGTGGCCACCGCAGCTCTCGCGGCGGTGCAGGGCGTCGATGCACATCAGCTCGGCGAGCTCGATGAAGTCGGCGACCCGGCCGGCGTGCTCCAGCGTCTGGTTGAACGAGTGCCAGTCGCCGGTCACCTTCAGGTTGGTCCAGAACTCCTTGCGGATCTCCTGGATGCGGTCGATGGCCTTGCGCAGGCCCTCGTCCGTGCGCTCCATGCCGCAGAGGTCCCACATCAGCTGGCCGACCTCGCGGTGGAAGGACGCCGGGGTGCGGTTGCCGTTGATGCTCAGCAGCTTCTGCACCTGCTCCTGCACACCGGTGAGCGCCTCGACGGCGGCGGGGTGGCTCTCGTCGACCTTCTCGAACGGCCCGTCGGCGAGGTAGCTGCTGATCGTCGACGGGAGCACGAAGTAGCCGTCGGCCAACCCCTGCATCAGCGCGGAGGCGCCGAGCCGGTTCGCGCCGTGGTCGGAGAAGTTGGCCTCCCCGATCACGAACATGCCCGGGATCGTCGACTGCAGGTCGTAGTCGACCCACAGCCCGCCCATCGTGTAGTGCACGGCGGGGTAGATCCGCATCGGGACCTCGTAGGGGTCCTCGCCCGTGATCTGGGCGTACATGTCGAAGAGGTTCCCGTACTTGGCCTCGACGGCCGGACGCCCGAGGCGCTCGATCGCCTCGGCGAAGTCCAGGTAGACGCCGAGCCCACCCGGGCCCACGCCGCGGCCCTCGTCGCAGACGTTCTTGGCCTGGCGCGAGGCGATGTCGCGGGGCACCAGGTTGCCGAACGAGGGGTAGAGGCGCTCGAGGTAGTAGTCGCGGTCGGACTCGGGGATGTCCCGCGGGTCGCGGTCGTCGCCGCGCTCCTTGGGCACCCACACGCGGCCGTCGTTGCGCAGCGACTCCGACATCAGGGTCAGCTTCGACTGGTAGTCGCCCTTGACCGGGATGCAGGTGGGGTGGATCTGCGTGTAGCAGGGGTTGGCGAAGTACGCGCCCCGCTTGTGCGCCCGCCAGATCGCCGTGGTGTTGGAGCCCTTGGCGTTGGTGGAGAGGTAGAAGACGTTGCCGTAGCCACCGCTGGCGATGACCACCGCGTCGGCGAAGTGCGTGCTGATCTCGCCGCTGACGAGGTCGCGGGCGACGATGCCGCGGGCGCGGCCGTCGACGACGATCAGGTCGAGCATCTCGGTGCGCGAGTGCTCCTCGACGGTCCCGGCCGCGATCTGCCGCTCCAGCGCCTGGTAGGCGCCGTAGAGCAGCTGCTGGCCCGTCTGGCCGCGGGCGTAGAAGGTGCGCGAGACCTGGGTGCCACCGAAGGAGCGGTTGTCGAGCAGGCCGCCGTACTCGCGGGCGAAGGGGACGCCCTGGGCGACGCACTGGTCGATGATGTTGACGCTGACCTCGGCGAGGCGGTGCACGTTGTTCTCGCGCGAGCGGAAGTCGCCGCCCTTGACCGTGTCGTAGAACAGCCGGTGCACGCTGTCGCCGTCGTTGCGGTAGTTCTTGGCGGCGTTGATCCCGCCCTGCGCGGCGACGCTGTGCGCGCGGCGCGGGCTGTCCTGGTACCAGAACGACTTCACGTTGTAGCCGGCCTCGCCCAGCGTGGCGGCGGCGGAGCCACCGGCCAGGCCCGTGCCGACGACGATGATCGTCATCTTGCGGCGGTTGGCGGGGTTGACCAGGCGGCCGCGGAACTTGCGCTCGCTCCAGCGCTCGCCGATCGGGACGTCGGTGGGGGCCTTGGTGTCGGCGATGGGCTCGCCGACGGTGAACAGCTCGAGAGGCATCTGGGGGAGCTCCTTAGTCGATGAGCCCGAAGAGGACGGAGAACGGCACCAGCAGGAAGCCGAGGGTCAGGACGGTCGAGAACCCGAGGGCGAACAGGCTGACCGTCTTCTCGCGGCGCCGGTTGCTCTGGCCCAAGGTCTGCGTGGCGCTCCAGATGCCGTGCCGCAGGTGCATGCCCAGCAGGATCACCGAGATGGCGTAGAAGATCGTGACGAACGGGTTCTGGAAGCTGGCGACGAGCCGGTCGTACGGCGTGCTGTCGAAGCCCTCGGCGTTCACCGCACCCAGGGTGAGGTCGAGGACGTGGTAGATGATGAAGGCGCCGACGATCACGCCGCCCCAGCGCATCGTCCGCGAGGCGTAGCTCTGGGCGGTGGCCTTCTTGGTCACGTAGCCCGACGGGCGCGCACGCTTGGCCTGGCGCCACAGCGAGACGGCGGCCCAGAAGTGCGCCACGACGGCGACCAGCAGCACGATCCGGATGACCCAGAGCGTGGTCTGCCCGGGCAGCGCCGGGTTGCCGACCGTCCGGATCCAGCCCGAGTACGAGTTGAACGCCTCGGCGCCGGAGAAGGCCTTCAGGTTCCCGATCACGTGCGCGATCAGGTACAGCACCATGATGATGCCGCTGACGGCCATCACGGCCTTCTTGAAGACCGAGTTGGTCTTCGCCACCTTCGGGGTCCTGCGCTGAGCGTGCTCCACCGTCACCACAAGTCCCCACGCTAGGACTACACCGTGCTTGCCACCAAGCCAACACGAGGTGACACGGCTCATGTAAGGCGACCCTCACCGCAGGTCGGAGGGGAGGCTCCCGGCATCCGTGCACGTCGGGGGCGCGCGGTGGTGGTCCAGGCGCCTCCGGTGGGGGATCGTGTCCTCGTGCCCACCCCCACCCGTGGATTCCTCGGCCGCCGTCGCGAGCGCGACCCGCGGCTGCCGCCCGGCCAGTACGACGTCGGCGCCGACTGGCCGGTGCTGACCGCCGAGCCGACCCCGCGCATCTCACCCGAGACCTGGAGCATCACCGTCGACGGGAAGGTGGAGTCGCCGACGACGTGGTCGTGGGAGGAGGCGCACCGGCTGCCGCCGTCGGAGTACCGCGGCGACATCCACTGCGTCACGACCTGGTCGAAGTTCGACACCCGGTTCTCCGGCGTCAGCGTCGACACGCTGCTCGATGCCGCCCGGCCGACCGCCGAGGCGCACTTCGTCATGGCGACGTCGAAGACCGGCTACACGACCAACCTGCCGCTGGCCGACGTCACCGGCGGCAAGGCATGGTTGGTCTGGGACTTCGACGGTCGCCCGCTGACCCCGGAGCACGGTGGTCCCGTCCGGCTGCTGGTGCCGCACCTGTACTTCTGGAAGAGCGCCAAGTGGATCAGCAAGCTGACCCTGCTGGCCCGTGACCAGCCGGGCTTCTGGGAGCAGAACGGCTACCACGACCGCGGGGACCCGTGGCGGCAGCAGCGGTACCAGGGTGACTGAGGCCCCGGACCCGGTCGTGCTGGGCGCCGGGGTCGCCGGTGCACCCAGCGGGGGCTGGCGGACGGCCACCGTCGCCGGCGTCCGCCGCCCGGTGCCGCGGTCGGTGCAGCTGCGGCTGGACGTCGCCGACCGGGTCGACCACCTGCCCGGGCAGCACTACGTGGTCCGGCTCACCGCCCCCGACGGGTACACCGCGCAGCGCTCCTACTCGGTCGCCTCCGCGCCCGGCGATCCGCTGGTGGAGCTGTTCGTGGAACGGCTGGACGACGGCGAGGTCTCCACCCACCTGGCCGACGTCGTGGAGCCGGGCGACGTGCTGGAGGTGCGCGGCCCCATCGGTGGCTGGTTCGTGTGGGACACCGAGAGCCCGGCGCTGCTGGTCGCCGGCGGCACCGGCGTCGTCCCGTTCGTGTCGATGCTGCGCACCGCCCGGGCGCTGGGACGCGCCGACCGGCTCCGGATCGCCGTCTCGGTCCGGACGCTGGAGCTGCTGCCCTACGCCGTCGAGCTGCTCGCCGCCGGCGCGCTGGTCGTCACCACGCGGGAGCCGCACGGCATCCGGCCCGCCGGCCGGCTCACCGCCGCGGACCTGGTGCCGCTGTGGGAGCCGGGTCAGACGGCCTTCGTCTGCGGCTCGGCCGCGTTCGCCGGCGCGGCCACCCGGCTGCTGGAGACCCTGGGTATCCCGGCGGCGGACATCCGGGTGGAGCAGTTCGGGCCGAGCGGCTGAGAGGCCCGGCCGGGCCCCTCAGCCGCTCGGGTCGTCAGCCGGCCGCGGTCGGGTTCCCGGGGGTGAACAGCCACTGGTGGAACAGCTCGTCCAGCTGCTGCCCGGACACCTTCTCCGCGAGCGCGACGAACTCCTCGGTGGTGACCGTGCCGCCGGCCTGGGACGCCACCCACTCCCGGACGATCGCGAAGAACGCCTCGTCGCCCACCTCGGTGCGCAGCGCCTGGAGGGTCATCGCGCCGCGGTAGTAGACGGCGATGTCGAAGAGGTTCTCCGTGGCCGGCCCCGGGTCGCCGATGGTGAGCTCCCAGAACTCCGGCGGGGCGCCCGCGGCGATGGCGTCGAACTCCTGCTGCGGGCTGGACAGCCCTTCGCGCTCGAGCCAGAGCCACTCGGCGTACGTGGCGAACCCCTCGTTGAGCCAGATGTGCCGCCACTCGTCGATGCGCAGCAGGTCGCCGGTCCACTGGTGCGCCAGTTCGTGGACCACCACGAGGTCGCCGCTCACGGAGTCGGAGAAGAACGCCGAGGAGTAGATCGGCCGGGTCTGCGTCTCCAGCGCGAACCCGAACTCCGGCAGGTCGTCGACGATGCCGCCGGAAGCACGGAACGGGTACGGCCCGAAGACGCCGGAGAGGAAGTCGGTGATCTCCGGCTGCCGGGCCAGCGACCCCTCGGCCACCTCACCGACGGAGGCGCCCCCGGACCCCGGGTCGAGCTCCATGGTGAACAGGTCGGGGTCCAGCGCGTCCCAGTACCGGATGCCGTCGGCCCGGTACTCGCGCAGGTCGAACTCGCCGATCGCCAGCGTGACCAGGTAGGTGGCCATCGGCTCCTGCGCGCGCCAGTCCCAGGTGGTCCACCCGTGCGCGGTGCGGGTGCCGCGGAGGACGCCGTTGGAGACGGCCTCCAGGCCCTCCGGGACCGTGGCGCGGACGGTGACCGAGGCGGCGTCCCGGGGGTGGTCGTTCGCCGGGAACCAGGTGGCCGCGACGTCGGGCTGGCCGGCCACGATCGCGCCGTCGTCGGTGTGCATGAAGCCGGAGGTGCCGAACGCGTCGGTGATGGTCTGCGGAACGCCGTCGTAGGTCACCGTGGTGGCGAACCTCTGCCCCGCGCGGGGCGCCTTGGCGGGGGTGACGGTGAGCTCGCCGCCCTCGCGCGCCCAGGCCGCGTCGCTGGAGCCCACCCGCACGGACCGGACCTCCATGCCCTCGAGGTCGAGGTTGAAGCTGGAGAGGTCCTGCAGCGCCCGGGCGGTGATCGTCGCGACCCCGTGGAGCACGTCGGTCGCCGGGTCGTACCGGACGTCCAGGTCGTAGTGCGCGACGTCGTACCCGCCGTTCCCGTCGAGCGGGAAGTAGGGATCCCCGAGGCCGGGGGCGCCGGGGGACCCCGTGCGGGGCGGGTCGTCGCCGGCGGACGCGGTCCCGGCACCGAGGCCGAGCGCCACCACCGTCGTCATGGTCAGGATCGAGAGTTTCCGGGACATGGCTGCTCCTCCGAGCCGTCGCGGGTCTCCTGTGCGCGGAGACGGCGACGGTAACGGCTCGGTGCGGGCGCGATTCTCCGCGCCGACCCGCCGTGGCACCCCCGCCGCGTGGGACCACCGGGCGGTCACACGCGGTCGCTCGCTGCTACCGGCGGCCCGGCTCAGCGGTCGTCGGTGCGCGGCCGGCCGGGTAGAAGTGGGGGATGACGACGACCGCCCCGCACGCGACCCGGACCCGGACCCGGACCCGGACTCGGGCGTCGGACGGCGGCACGGCCGGGAGGGCATCCTCAAGTGCACCGAGAGCCAGACCGTCGCCGTCCAGCGCGGGCTGCCGGTGGGGCCGGTGCCGGGGCTGCCGGTGGAGCGCTACGCGACGGTGATGACCGCCGGGCCCCGGGCGCTCAAGCGGATGCCGTTCCGCAGGTGAGCCCCTCGCCGCCCGGTGTCAGATCCAGCCGTGCCGGCGGGCCTCGGCGACGGCGGCGTGCCGGTTCGGCGCCCGCAGCTTCGCAGCGGCGGCGGAGAGGTGGTTGCGGACCGTGCCGGGGGAGAGGTGGGCGCGCGCGGCGATCTCCTCCACCGGCGCGCCGCCGGCGGCGAGCTCCAGGATGTCGGCCTCGCGCGGGGTCAGCGGGCTGTCCCCGGCGCTGATCGCCTCGGCGGCGAGCTCGGGGTCGACGTACCGGCCGCCGGAGTGCACCGTGCGGACGACGGTGGTCAGCACCCCGGCGTTCACCGTCTTCGGGAGGAACCCGCGCACCCCCGCCTCGAGCGCGCGCTTGAGGTGGCCCGGTCGGCCGTGCCCGGTGACGATCACCAGGCCGCAGCCGGGCAGGAACGCGGCCAGGTCGGCGGCGAGCGAGATGCCGTCGCGGTCGGGGAGCTGCAGGTCGAGGACGGCGACGTCGGGGGAGTGCGCCCGCGCCATGGCCAGCGCCTCGGCCGCGGAGGCCGCCTCCGCGACGACGTCGAGGTCGTCCTCCAGGGCCAGTAACGCGGCCAGCGCCGAGCGGATCAGGTTCTCGTCGTCGGCGAGCAGCACGCGGATCACCGGCGCACCGCCACCGGCACCGTGGCTTCCAGCGCGAAGCCGCCGTCCGCCGGCCGCGCCCGGAGTCGGCCGCCGAGGGCGGTCAGCCGTTCGGCGAGCCCGGTGAGGCCGTTGCCCCACTCCGTCCCGGGCGCGTCCGCACCGTCGTTGACCACGGTCAGTCCTGCTTCCTGCTCGGCGACGGTCACGGTGATCGTGCACCGCGACGCACGGCTGTGCCGCAGCACGTTGGTCACCGCCTCGCGCACCACCCAGGCGAGCGCGCTCTGCAGGTGCTCGGGCAGCGCCGTCCCCGCGTCCTCGCCCGAGACGCTGCAGGCGACGCCGGCCGCGCGGAGCACCGAGCGGGCGCCCGCCAGCTCGCCGCCGAGGTCCGCCGAGCGGTAGCCCCGGACGACCTCCCGCACCTCCCGCAGCGACCCTTCGGCGATGCGGCTGATGTCGTCGAGCTCCTCGGCGGCCCCGGGCTGACCGCGCCGGATGAGCGCGCCGGCCAGCTGGCTCTTCACCGCGATGGTCGAGAGGTCCCGGCCCATGACGTCGTGCAGGTCGCGGGCGAACCGCAGCCGCTCCTCGGCCACCGCCAGCTGCAGCTGGACCTCCCGGCTGCGGGCCATCTCCTGCACGACGTCGAGCACCCAGACGGAGAACCGGAAGGCGAGCACGACCCCGATGACCGCCAGGGTGAGCGCGGTCCCCTGCGCCACCGCCGCGGGGGCCGGCGTCCCGTCGAGGTAGGCGGCGAAGCCGCTGAGCACCCCGATGGTGAGCGTGTGCGGCAGCAGCTGCCGGGTGGCCCAGACCGTCGCGCACGCGGTCAGCACCGTGCCCAGGGGCAGCGCCACTGACCACGGCACGGCGGGCGACGGCTCCCCGGTGCCGAACGCCCAGGCTCCCGCCGCCGCCATCAGCCCCGCGGCGGCGAAGGCGCCGAGGACCGTGCGCCGGGGCAGCGGCTCGCCGCGGCCGTGCGCGGCCAGACCGCGGCGGGTCACCACCACCCCGCCGACCGCGGTGCCGACGGACCCGGCGAAGAACAGGCCGACGGCGAGATCCGGGACCGGCTCGGCGGCCGCGCCGAGCACCGCGACGGCGAAGAGCGGGATCGCGCCGAGGAACGTGTAGAACGACCACCGCGTGTAGAGCTCGATGCGCTCGGGGTCGGAGCGGCTGCCCCACCAGCGGGTCACTGTCGGCACGGCGCCCATGCTGCCCGACCGGCGCGCCGCCGCCGGGCTCACCGCCGTGGCGCCCAGCGGAACCCCCGTCGGGCGAGCACGCCGGCGACGACGAGCCAGCCCGCGAGCACCGCCAGCGGCAGCGTCGCCGCGCTCCACGCGCCGGCCCAGTCCACCGCCTCGCCGCTCCAGGTCTGCCCCGCCAGACCGAGCTGGCTCAGCTCGACGGTCGGGGTGAGCGGCAGGAACCGGGCCGCGGTGGCGAGCGGGTCGGGCAGCACGGACAGCGGGAAGAACAGCCCGGACAGGGTGGTGGAGACCAGCAGCAGCGGGAGCGCGGTGATCTGCGCGCTCTCGGGCGTGCGGGTGAACGCGGTGCTCGCGGCCGCCAGCAGCAGCATCAGCGCGCCGCCGCCGATCAGTGCCACCAGCGGCAGGACGACGTCCACCGGCATCGCCCACTCGCCGAGGACGGCGATCCCGGCGCCGACGAGGACCACCTGGCCCACCGTGATCAGCAGGGTCGGGGTGGCGGTCCCGAGGATCACCTCCGCGCCGGTGAGCTCGCCGGTGCGCATCCGCTGCAGGACCAGGTCCTCCCGGCGGGCGACGAACGTGGTGAGCAGGTTGGTGTAGGTCAGGAAGACCAGCATCACGCCGATCGCGCTGACCAGCAGCCGGGGGCCGGCCGGGACCGCGCCGTCACCGAAGCCGAGCAGCGGGACGGCGGCGACCAGCAGCAGCGGCAGCACCGCCGAGTTCACCACGGCGGTGCGGTTGCGCAGGTAGAGCCGGGTCTCGGCGCCGGCGAGGGCGAGGGTGCGCCGGAGCCGGCTCGGCCCGGCGGGCGACGTCGTCGTCGGGACGGCGGTCGTGGGGACGGACATCAGGCGCTCCTGCTCTCGGGGGCGGATCGGTCGGTGGTCGGCGAGGCGCCGTCGGCGACGGCCAGGAAGGCCTGCTCCAGGGAGGCCGACCGCGCCTGCAGGCCCGCCAGCTGGACGTCGTGGTCGGCGGCCCAGGCCAGCAGCGTGGTCAGCGCCGCCTGGAGGTCGCGGGTGTGCAGCTCGACCCGGGGAGCGGGGGCGACGAGCCGGGTACCGGGCAGCGGCGGCAGCGAGGGAACGTCCCGGTCGAGGGTGAAGCGGACGGTGGCCGGCTGGGCCGCGGTGATCTCGACCGGGGTGCCGTCCAGCTCGATCCGGCCGGCGCGCAGGATGGCGATCCGGTCGGCCAGCTCCTCGGCCTCCTCGAGGTGGTGGGTGGTGAGCACGACCGCCGTCCCGCCCCGCACCATCTCCTGCACCAGCGACCACACCGTCCGCCGGCTCTCCGGGTCCAGGCCGGTGGTGGGCTCGTCGAGCACCAGGACGCGCGGCCGACCCAGGAGGGCGAGGGCGAGGTCCAGGCGGCGGCGCTCGCCGCCGGAGAGGCTGCGCACGCGGACGTCCGTCCGGCCGGTCATGCCGACCTGCGCGAGCGCCTCGTCCACCGGGCGCGGGGACGTCAGGGTCCGCGCCCAGGTGGACACCGTCTCGCCGACGGTGAGATCGCCGGGCAGGCCGCTGCTCTGCAGCAGCACCCCCAGGTGCGGGCGGACGGCGGCGGGCTCGCGGTGGGGATCGGCGCCCAGGATCCGCACGGTGCCCCCGTCGGGCCTGGCCAGCCCCTCCAGCACCTCCAGCGCGGACGTCTTGCCGGCGCCGTTGACGCCGAGCAGCGCGAACACCTCGCCGGGGTGCACCTCGAAGGAGATGCCCCGGACGGCTTCGAAGTCGCCGTAGCGCCGGCACAGGTCCACGACCTCGACCGCCGGTGGCGCGTCCGGCCGCGGTCCTGGCCGGGCGCGGGGGGAGTGGTCGACGGTGGTCATGCAGAACCTCCTCGGCGCGCCCCGCCGGCCGCCGTCGGGCCGGTTCTCCGGGTCGTACCCCCCACGTTGCCGCCCGGTCGGGCGCTGCACAGGTGCCGTCGTTCACGACCTGCGCCGCCGTCCGCACGCCCGACCCGTGACGCCTGTCATGGGGGGGGGACCGCTCAGCCGAGGACCCGGTGCGCCTCGGCGAGCACCGCGGCGCTGAGCACGGGTGACCACTGCTCCGTGAGCTGCCGGAAGTACGTCCCGTGCCGCTCGAGGAAGCCCGGGGCGTGCTCGGCGACGTCGAGCTCGTTGACCAGGCTCAGATGAGCGAAATCGCGCAGGTCCACGCCCGCCAGCCGCTCGGCGGAGCCGGTGACGCGGTCGTGCACCAGCCCGGTCGCGGCGAGGTCGTCCCAGGTGCGGGCGCGGTCGCAGCGGCCGTACCGGTGCACCAGCGTCTCGGCCGGCGCACCGATGACCCCGGCCAGCAGCGGCCGCTCGTCGTCGGCGAGCAGCCGGATGTCGAACCCGTCGGTGCCGTACACCGCGTGCGCCCGGCCGGCGAGCTGCACGTCGGGGGTGGCGCCCAGCCGGGCGAGCGTGCGCTGCACCCGCTCCAGGTGCGCGGCCAGCGTGCCGCCGGGATGGCCGATCTCCTCGGCGCCGCGTGCGCGGAGCAGCGCAGCCAGGCGCTCGTCGGGAGTGGTCATCACCCGACCGTAGCCACGCCGCCGATGACCGGCGATGAGCACGATCACGTGTGGGGGCGGGACCGCTCCGGGTAGGGCCGCGCCAACGCGCCGCCCGGTCCCCGGTCCCGGTGTCGACGATCGGAGGAGCACCGTGGAGGACCAGGAGCAGGACCAGAAGCGCGCGGAGCTGGGCGAGACCGACGTCCCCGCCGAGGACGAGGTCGCCGAGGCGTTCGAGAAGATCGTCAGCGAGGGTGCGCAACGCCTGCACCGCCGGTGGCGGGAGGTGCTGGCCACGGGGCTGGCCGGCGGGCTGGAGATCGCCGTCGGCGTGCTCGCCCTGCTGGCGGTCCTGGAGGCCACGGGCAGCGAGCTGCTCGCCGGCCTGGCGTTCAGCGTCGGCCTGATCGCGCTGATGCTCGGGCGCAGTGAGCTGTTCACCGAGGGCTTCCTGGTCCCGGTCACCGCGGTGTTCGCCGGGCGGGCGAGCACCGCCCAGCTGGCGAAGCTGTGGGCCGGGACGCTGGTCGCCAACCTCGTCGGCGGCTGGCTGGTCATGTGGGTCGTCGTCCTGGCGTTCCCCCAGCTGGCGGACACCGCCGTCGAGTCGGCGACGCACTTCGTCGAGGCGCCGCTGGACGCCCAGGCGGTCTCCCTGGCCTTCCTGGCCGGCAGCGTGATCACGCTGATGACGCGCATGCAGCACGGCGCGCACTCCGAGACGGGGAAGATCGTCGCCTCGGTGATCGGCGGCTTCCTGCTCGCCGGGCTGGTGCTGTTCCACTCGATCCTGGACTCGCTGCTGATCTTCGGCGCGCTGCACGCCGGCGCCCCGTTCGGCTACATCGACTGGCTGGGCTGGTTCTGGTACACCGTGCTGCTCAACATGGCGGGGGGGCTGTTCGTGGTCACCCTGATTCGCCTGGTGCGGAGCAAGGAGCTGATCGAGCGGGAGCGCGCGGCCGTCGCCTCCGGCCACTGAGCAGCGCGCCTCCGGCCGGTCGCGGCGGGCTCCCGCCATCCTGGCGGCGTGATCGAGCTCGACGGTCTGACCAAGCGCTACCGCGCCCGGGTCGCCGTCGACCGGCTGACGGTCACGGTGGAGCCCGGCCGGGTCACCGGCTTCCTCGGGCCCAACGGCTCGGGCAAGACGACGACGATGCGCTGCGTGCTGGACCTGGCCGGCCCACGGCAGGGACGGCGACGGTGCTGGGCCGGCCGTACCGGGAGCTGGCCCACCCGGTGCGGGAGGTCGGTGCGCTGATCGACCCGCGCGCCCGCCACCCGGGGCGCACCGCCCACGCCCACCTGCTCGCGCTGGCGCGGAGCAACGCGCTGCCGCGGCGCCGGGTGGACGACGTGATCGGGCTGGTCGGGCTGGAGCCGGTCGCCCACGAGCGGGTGCGGGGCTTCTCCCTCGGCATGGCGCAACGACTCGGCATCGCCGCCGCCCTGCTCGGTGACCCGCAGGTCCTGCTGCTCGACGAGCCGGTCAACGGGCTCGATCCGGAGGGGATCCGGTGGGTGCGCGAGCTGCTGCGCGATCTCGCCCACGAGGGGCGGACCGTGCTGGTCTCGAGCCACCTGATGAGCGAGATGCAGGACACCGCCGACCACCTCGTCGTCCTCGGCCGTGGCCGGCTGCTCGCCGACGTCCCGATGGGCGAGCTGCTCGGCGCGCACGTCGCCGTCCGGGTGCGCAGCCCGCAGGCCCCGCTCCTGGCGTCGGCGGTGCAGCGCGCCGGCGGCTCGGTCGAGCTGGAGATCGACGGGTCCCTGCGGGTCGACGGGCTGGCGGCCGCCGAGGTCGGGGACCTCGCGCACGACCTCGGCGTGCGGCTGCACGAGCTCAGCCCGGTCGCCACCTCCCTCGAGGAGGCGTACCTGGAGCTGACCGGCGATGACGTCGAGTACCGGGCGGTCACCCCGTGAGCCGCGGCGTGCCGTTCTCCGCGGTCGTGGGCAGCGAGTGGACCAAGCTGCGGTCGACGCGCTCCACCTGGTGGTGCTCGGCGCTGTTCGTGCTGCTGGCCGGCGGCGCGGGCTGGCTCGCCGCGGCCACCACGCAGGCGGCTCCGCGCGCGGACCTCGCGGTGAGCTCGGCGCTCACCGGGTTCGGCTTCGGCCCCGTGCCGCTGGTGGTCCTCGGCGTGCTGGTGGTCAGCAGCGAGTTCCGCACCGGGCTGGCGCTGGCCACCTTCACCGCGGTGCCGCGCCGAGGTCGGCTGCTGCTCGCCAAGACCGTCGTCGTCGTCGCCTGGAGCGTGCTCCTCACCGCGGTCGTGGCCGCCTTCTGCCTGCTGGCCGCCACCCGGCTCACCGCCGTCCCCGGCGGCATCCCGCCCACCGATGCCGATGTGCTGCGCCAGCTGTGGCTGCAGGTCGCCGGGGCGGCGCTCACCGGGGTGCTCGCCGTCGGCCTGGGGGCGGTCCTGCGCTCGAGCGCCGGCGCCCTCGGCGCCGCGCTCGCCCTGGTGCTGGTGCTCCCGCCGGTGCTCGCGATCGCCGGCACGGAGCTCAGCGTGCGGGTCTCGCGCTGGCTGCCGGCGTTCCGGGTGGGGGAGGACGCCTTCCTCGCGGCGGCGACCTCGTGGCAGACCGGCCTGCTCGTGGCCGGCGCCTGGGCGGCGGCGGCCTGGCTGCTGGGTGCGGCGCTGCTGGTGCGCCGCGACGTCTAGCTCCGCACGGCCCGGCGGATCGCCGACACGTACCGGGCGGTGGCCACCCGCTGGAGCGCCAGGCTCAGCGGACCCGCCAGCCGGGCGGCGGGCGAGGCCAGGCGGAAGAAGACCCGGATCGTGTAGACGACGTCCCCGTCGTCGGTGAGCCGGACGGTGAACCGCTCCTCGCCGCTCTCCGGGTGGCCGGGCAGCGTGCCGTAGGCGAAGCCCCGCTCGTTCCCCTCGGTGGCGGCCCAGACGACGCGGCAGGGGATGTCGTACCCCAGCCGCGGCAGCCCCGCGGTCAGGACCACGACGGTGCCCGGTACGCCGGCCGGCCCCGAGGCGCGGATCCGCAGGCCGGCACCGCGCTGCGCCCGCCAGCCGAGCACCGCGGCGGCCGCCCGCTCGAAGGCCGCCGGCCCGGTGCCCACGACCGCGGAGTGCTCCGCGTGGTGGTAGCCGGCCGGCAGCGCCTCGCCCCCCGTGGCGCCCACCTCGGCGTAGGTGAACGGCGCCTCGGCGAGCAGTGCCGGATCGGTCGCGCGCAGGAGGCCCACGAACCCAGTGTCCCGTCCACCCGCTCCCGCTGCCGGGTGCGGTCAAGGGGCCCGCGGTGCCGCGAGCGCCGCTGCGGCTCGGCGACGCGGACGGGTACCTCCGCGTCGGGCCCGACGCGGGCAGCCGCACCGGGCGTAGGTTGACCCCACTGTGCTGCCCGCTGTCACCGCCACCCGCTACGTCACCCCGCTGCGCGAGGGTGGGTCGCTGCCCGGGCTCATGGAGGCCGACGACCTGGGCACCTACGTGGTGAAGTGGCGCGCGGCGGGGCAGGGCGTGAAGGTGCTGGTCGCCGAGGTCGTCTGCGCCGAGCTCGCCCGGGCGCTGGGGCTGCCGGTGCCGGCGCTGGTCACCGTCGACGTCGTCCGCGAGCTGGCCGTGGGCGAGCCCGACCACGAGGTGCAGGAGCTGCTGCAGCGGTCGGCCGGGCGCAACCTCGGGCTGGACTACCTCCCCGGCGCGCTGGACTTCGAGGCCGGCGCCGACGGGGTCGACCCGGAGCTGGCCGGCCGGGTGCTGTGGTTCGACGCGCTGATCGGCAACGTCGACCGCTCCTGGCGCAACCCGAACATGCTGTTCTGGCACGGCCGGCTGCAGCTGATCGACCACGGCGCCGCGCTCACCTTCCACCACCACTGGCCGGGGGCGGCGGCGGCCGTGGCCCGGCCCTACGACGCATCCGCGCACGCCCTGGTCGAGTGCGCTCCCGACGTGCCCGCGGCCGACACGGCGCTGGCCCGCCGGGTCACCCGGGAGCTGCTGGACCGCGTGCTGGCGCAGGTGCCCGACGAGTGGCTCGACGACCCGCAGGCCGGTGCCGCGCCCGACGCCGTACGGTCCCGGTACGTCGAGCAGCTGCTCGCCCGGCTGGACGCCCGCGCGGCCTGGCTGCCCGGGGTGGTCGCCGCGGCCGCCGCCGGGGGAGCGGGCCGACGGCGGGCGCCGCGCGGGGAGAACCGGCCCGCGTGGCTGGGGCCGCCGCCGCCGGAGGGGATCAGCCAGCGATGAAGGACACCTTCGAGTACGCGGTGCTGCGGGTGGTCCCGCGCGTCGAGCGGGGGGAGTTCCTCAACGCCGGCGTCCTCGTCTACTGCCGGCAGCGCGACTACCTGGGCTCGCGGCTGCACCTCGACGTCGACCGGTTGCGCGCGCTGGACCCCACCGCCGACCCGGTGGCCATCGGCCGGGCGCTCCAGGCGGCCGCGGACGTCTGCTCGGCCGATCCGGGCGTCGGTGCGGCCGGTCGGGAGGCGCTCGGGGCCCGGTTCCGCTGGCTCACCGCGCCCCGCAGCACCGTCGTCCAGCCGGGCCCGGTGCACACCGGCCTGACGGCCGACCCCGACGCCGAGGCCGACCGGCTGCTGCGCGTGCTGGTGCTCCCGGTCGAGGGCTGACCCCGACCTCGGCTGCGGTCGGGCAACCGCCGGCGGCTCCGGCGCGGCCGTCGCGGCGCTGCCCGTCACCGGACGCGGGCGGTCACCCGTCACCCACGGCGCGTGGCACAAACGGTGGCCAGGAGGTCAGCGCTCGTTCACTGCTCGGTCACGTCGTGGTGGCCGGAGCCGGTTTGGCTTCGCGCGCCCGACTTCCTCTCGACCCAGAGGGTTCTGATGACCGACATCCTCGAGCCGCGCAAGCGCGCGCTGCTGCCCCTGCTCTCCGGCATCCGGCACGGCAGCCGCAGCCACACGACCTGCTTCTACAAGTGCGGCAACGCCTGCGACAGCGCCATCCCCAACCCGACGGACAACCCGACCTTCGCGGCTGTGGTCCAGCAGTCGTTCAGCCGGCGCAACCTGCTGAAGGCGGCCGGCGTCAGCGCCCTGGTCGTCGCGGCCGGACCGGCTCTCCCGGCCGCGGCCCAGACCTCGTCGTCCCGCCGCGGTGGTGCCGCCGACGGGGCCCTGACGTTCCAGCCGGTCCAGCAGAACTTCCTCGACGAGCTGGTCGTCCCCACCGGGTACGCCTCCAGCGTGGTCATGCGCTGGGGTGACCCGGTGCTGCCCGGGGCGCCGCCGTTCCGCATCGACCGGCAGACGCCCGAGGCACAGGCCAAGCAGTTCGGCTACAACTGCGACTTCATCGGGTGGCTGCCCCTGGACGACCGCAACGCGCTGCTGGTGGTGAACCACGAGTACACCGACGAGCAGCTGATGTTCGCCGGTGTCGCCGACGAGGAGGGCGCGGGCGACATCCCCGACGAGTACAAGCGCGTCGCGATGATGGCGCACGGCATCTCGGTGGTGAAGGTCCGCCGGGAGGGTCCGGCCGGTCAGTGGCGGGCCGCGCGGGAGCGCGACCGCAACCGCCGGATCACGACGGACACCCCCTTCCAGCTGACCGGGCCGGCCGCCGGGTCCGAGTACCTGCGGACCAGCGCCGACCCCGAGGGGCGCACCGTCCTGGGCACCCTGAACAACTGCGCGGGGGGCGTCACGCCGTGGGGCACGACGCTGCACGGCGAGGAGAACTTCAACCAGTACTTCGGGACGACGGCGCCGATCAGCGAGGCCACCCAGATGGCGGCGCTGCGCCGGTACGGCGTCAGCGCCGAGGACGTCCCGACCCGCAAGTGGCACACCGTCGACCCGCGGTTCGACCTCAGCCAGGAGCCCAACGAGGTCAACCGCTTCGGCTGGGTGGTCGAGCTCGACCCGTACGACCCCACCTCGACGCCCAAGAAGCACACCGCCCTGGGGCGCTTCAAGCACGAGGGTGCCGACGTGCGGATCGCCGAGGACGGCCGGGTGGTCGCGTACTCGGGCGACGACGAGCGCTTCGACTACATCTACAAGTTCGTGTCGAAGAAGAAGTACCGGGAGGGCACCGACCGGGCGACGCGGCAGCACAACATAACCCTGCTGGAGGAGGGCGACCTCTACGTCGCCCGCTTCACCGGCGACTCGCCGGCCGCCGAGATCGACGGCAGCGGGCAGCTGCCCACCGACGGGGAGTTCGACGGGGTCGGGCACTGGATCCCGCTGGTCAAGGACGGCCGGTCGATGATCCCGGGCAAGGACGTCGCGTGGGTCCTGGTCTTCACCCGCCAGGCCGCCGACCGGCTGGGCAAGCTGCTCGACGAGAACGGTGACTTCCCGGACCCGGACAACGTCCAGGTCATCGATCCCTCGAAGGTGCCGACCAAGATGGACCGGCCCGAGGACATCCAGACCAACCCGGTCAACGGCCGGGTGTACGCGGCGCTGACCAACAACTCGAACCGGACCGGTCAGAACGGCCGGCCGGGGGCGGACGAGGCGAATCCGCTCACCCGCTCCTGGGCGTTCGTGCCCGCCGACGACGAGGCCGGCACGCCGGCGAGGTTCGAGGAGCGGCCGGGCAACCGCAACGGGCACGTCATCGAGTGGGAAGAGGTCGGGTCGGCCACGGGGGAGACCTTCAACTGGCGGATCTTCCTCCTCTGCGGCGACCCGGAGTACCCCGGCACGTACTTCGCCGGGTACGACAAGTCGCAGGTCAGCGCCATCTCGTGCCCGGACAACCTGGAGTTCGACCCAGCCGGCAACCTGTGGATCTCCACCGACGGGAACGTGCTCTCCACGCGGAACCAGGAGGCGGGCACCATCGGGGGCACGAACGACGGGCTCTTCGCCGTTCCCACCCAGGGCCCGGAGCGCGGCCACCTCAAGGCGTTCCTCACCGTGCCCATCGGCGCCGAGTGCAGCGGGCCGATGATCCCGTCGGACGGCCGGTCGGTGTTCGTCTCCGTGCAGCACCCCGGTGAGACGACCGGCTCCACGGTGGAGAACCCGTCGAGCCGGTGGCCCGACATGCAGGCGTACCGGCCGTTCCCGCGGCCGAGCGTCGCCGTCGTCTACCGCCCGGACGGTGGCCGCATCGGCAGCTGAGAGGAGCGCGAGCCCCGCACCGGTCCGGTGCGGGGCTCGCGTCGTCTCAGGGCAGGAGGGCGTCGATGCGGCGGGCCAGCTCCAGGTCCAGCTCGCTCACCCCGCCGGCGGAGTGGCTGACCAGCGTCAGGTGCAGGCGCCGGAACCGCAGGTCGACGTCCGGGTGGTGGTCCAGCTCCTCCGCGACGTCCGCGATCGCGACGATCGCGGCGACGGCGGCGCGGAAGCTCGGCAGCTCGACGGTGCGGCGGATGCCGTCGACGTCCCCCGACCACAGCGGGAGGGCGCGGAGCGCGGCGGCGAGCTCGTCAGGGGAGAGGCGGGGTGGGCGCGGCATCCGCCCATGGTGACGTGAGGGAACGGCGGCGACGTACTGGAACGGCCTCGTCCCCGGGGCCCGCGGCGCGGGGAGGGACGAGGCCCTTCCAGGGGTGGTTCCTCAGAGGTGCAGGCCGCACTCGGTCTTGGTGGAGCCGGCCCAGCGCCCGGCCCGCGGGTCCTCGCCCGGCGCGACCGGCCGGGTGCAGGGCGCGCAGCCGATCGAGCCGTAGCCGATCTCGAACAGCGGGTTCACCGGGACCTGGTGCTCGGTCGTGTAGGCGTCGACGACGTCCTGGGTCCAGGCCGCCATCGGGTTGACCTTCACCATGCCGCGCTTGGCGTCCCAGTCGACGAGCCGGGTGCCGGCGCGCGTCGGCGACTCGTCGCGCCGCACGCCCGAGCCCCAGGCCGTGAACCCGGCCAGCGCCTGCGCCAGCGGCTTCACCTTGCGCAGCTCGCAGCAGAGATCTGGATCCCGGTCGTGCAGCTTCGGCCCGAAGGCGAGGTCCTGCTCCGCCACGGTCTGCGGCGGGGTGACGTTGTGCAGCGTGATCGGCAGCACGCTGCTGACCCAGTCGCGGGTCCCGATCGTCTCGGCGAAGTGGTAGCCGGTGTCGAGGAAGACCACGTTGACGCCGGGGATCACCCGGGAGGCCAGGTGCGACAGCAGCCCGTCGGCCATGGACGACGTGATCGCGAACTGGTCGCCGAAGGTCTCCCCGGCCCAGCGCAGCACGGCCAGCGCCTGCTCCACCGGGTCGGCGATGCCCTCGAAGCGGGCATCGGCGTCGGCGGCGAGTTCCGGTGTCGGCGCGATCGCAGTGGTCATTCCGGCACCCCCGTGGCGAGCAGTCGGACGGTGAACGCACGGAGGCAGGCGCCGCAGCGCCAGCCACCGGCCGACTCCCCGTCGTAGGGGGTCAGCTCCTCGTCCCCGCAGTACGGGCAGTGGAACACCGGCAGCTGCCGGGTCCTTCCCGGCTCCGGCTCCTCGGTCACAGCAGCCAGGCCTCCTCGGCGCGGGAGACGTAGTGGGCGAAGGACTCGCCCGGCGTCCGGCGGTCGAGGAAGCCGCGCAGGACGCGCTCGCAGTAGTCGGCGGTCTCCGCCTTCGTCACCTTGTGGCCGCGGAACTTGCGACCGAAGGTGGCCTCCACCCCGAGGTGCCCGCCCAGGTGCACCTGGAAGCCCTCGACCATCTCGCCGCTGTCGTCGCGCACCATCGAGCCCTTGAACCCGATGTCGGCGGTCTGGAACCGGGCGCAGCTGTTCGGGCAGCCGTTGACGTTGATGCCGATCGGCACGTCGAAGTCGGGCAGCCGCCGCTCGAGCTCGGCGTAGAGCTCCTGCGCGTGCTGCTTGGTCTCGACGATCGCCAGCTTGCAGAACTCCAGGCCGGTGCAGGCCATGGTGCCGCGGCGGAAGGCGCTCGGCCGCACCTGCAGGTCGTGCTCGGCGAGCGCGGCGACCAGCGCCTCGACCTTCTCGTCCGGCACGTCGAGGATGACCAGCTTCTGCTGCGTCGTCGTCCGGATGCGCCCCTGCCCGTACTCGTCGGCGAGGTTCGCGATCGTGGTGAGCAGCGAGCCGCTGATCCGGCCGGTGCGCAGCGCGAAGCCGACGGCGTTGGCGCCGTCCTTCTGCTTGGCGACGCCGACGTGGTCGCGCTGGTCGTGCTTCGCCGGCGCCGGGGCGGGGCCGTCGGGCAGAGCAGCGTGCAGGTACTCGTCCTGCAGCACCTGGCGGAACTTCTCCGGGCCCCAGTCGGCCATGAGGAACTTGATCCGGGCCCGGTTGCGCTGCCGGCGGTAGCCGTAGTCGCGGAAGACCGACGTGCAGGCGGCCCAGACGTCGGTGACCTGGTCGGGCCGGACGAAGACGCCGATCCGCTGGGCGAACATCGGGTTGGTGGACAGCCCGCCACCGACCCACAGGTCGTAGCCGGCCTCGCCCGCCTCGTTCACGACGCCGACGAACGAGACGTCGTCGATCTCGGGCTCGGTGCAGTGGTCGACGCAGCCGGACATCGACGTCTTCCACTTGCGGGGCAGGTTGCTGAACTCGGGGCTGCCCACGTACTTGGCGACGGTCTCGGCGATGACGTCGGTGGCGTCGATGACCTCGTCCTCGAGGATCCCGGCCAGCGGGCAGCCGAGCATCACGCGCGGCACGTCGCCGCAGGCCTCCATCGTGGAGAGGCCCACCGACTCCAGCCGCCGCCAGATCTCGGGGACGTCCTCGATGCGGATCCAGTGGTACTGCACGTTCTGCCGGTCGGTGACGTCGGCGACGTCGCGGCCGAACTCGGTGCTGATGCCGCCGAGGACGCGCAGCGCGTCGCTGGTCAGCTGCCCGCCGTCGATGCGCGCGCGCATCATGAAGTAGGAGTCCTCGAGTTCCTCGGGCTCCAGCACGGCGGTCTTGCCCCCGGGGATGCCCTGGGCGCGCTGGGTGTAGAGGCCCATCCAGCGCATGCGACCCCGCAGGTCACCGGGGTCGATGCCGTCGAAGCCGGTCTTCGAGTAGATGTCGAGGATCCGCTGGCGCACCTCGAGGCCGTCGGAGTCCTTCTTCATCCGCTCGTTGGGGTTGAGCGGTTCGCGGTAGCCCAGCGCCCACTGGCCCTGACCGCGTTGCGGCCGGTTGCTGCTCCGGGTGGGGGTGCTCACGTGGCGTACTTCTTCCTGCGCTCGCCGACCGCCCGGCAGCCGGCCGGGGTGGGAGGCGCTGCTGGTTCGGGACGCAGCGGGACAGCTGCGCGAGGGACCTGGGTCAGCGCGCGGCGCGACAGGCGGCGCTGGAGACGAGCGCCAGGTCGATGTGCAGACGCGCGACGAGGAGACTGCCGCGGTCGGTCATGTCGCGATCCTCCCACATTCCGGGCGGCCCGGTGCAGGGCTCACCCGACGGGGCGGGGAGGCCGCGCCCCGTCGGCCGGTGCGTCGTGGCCGCCCTCGGTCGGCACGGGCTCGCTGAAGGACCGCCACGCGGCGTCGAGGGCGACCAGCTCGGCTGCGTGCGGGGGGAGCTGCCCGGCGACGACGTCGGCCACGGTCACCCCCTCGAGCACCCGGCGGTAGGCCTCGCGGGCGGCGACCCACACCTCGGCCAGGCCGGCGGCGGCGCCGGGGTAGCTGACGTCCTCCGGCCGCTGGCCGTGCACCTCGGCGAGGAATCCCTGCTCCACCCGCATCACGCGGGCGATCGAGATCTCCGACGCGGGCAGGGCCAGCCGGTACCCGCCGTCCCGGCCGCGCTGGCTGGTGACCAGGCGGGCG
The DNA here is from genome assembly GCF_054050815.1 of Blastococcus sp. SYSU DS0552. Lineage (NCBI taxonomy): Bacteria > Bacillati > Actinomycetota > Actinomycetes > Geodermatophilales > Geodermatophilaceae > Blastococcus > Blastococcus sp. SYSU DS0552. The sequence goes on along the minus strand of NZ_JBJHAB010000012.1, from coordinate 39,461 downwards.
TGCTGCAGGTCGGCGAGGATGGCCTGCAGGAAGCGGTTGGGGATGTCCTGGGCGGTCGCGATCCGATCGCAGGTCAGCGCCTCGGGGGCCGCCGCGGCGAGCTCCACGACGGCTCGGACGGCGTAGTCGACCCGGGCGTTGATGCGCACGCTGCCCATACTGCCGTGGTCTGGGAGAGTGCCTGGGTGTTCCAGCTGCGTTTCATCACCTCGGTGGAGGCGCCGCTGACCGTGGCGTTCGACGTCGCCCGTGCCCTGGGCCGGCCCTGGCCGTTCCCGCTGGCGGAGGTCGTCGCGGTGCGGCCGGAGCGGGACGTGTTCACCGCTGCGGTCGGGTCGGGCGGCTGGGTCACCCACTCGCGCCGCTTCTCCGCCACCGGCGCCGGCACGCTGGTCGAGGAGCAGGTCGCCTGGGAGACCGGGCTGCCCGGCGCGGTGGGGGCCGTCGTCGACCGGGTCGTGCTGCGGCGCCGGATCGCCCGTGCCATGCGGGCGCACCTGGACGCGTACGCCGCGGCGGCCGCGCTGCGGGCGCGCGAGGTCGTGCAGGTCGTCGGTGCCGCGCTGGTCGAGGGGGACCGGGTGCTGGTGGCGCAGCGCTCGGGCGGGCCCTTCGACGGCTGCTGGGAGTTCCCCGGCGGCAAGGTCGACCCGGGCGAGACCGACCGGGCGGCGCTCGTGCGGGAGTGCGCCGAGGAGCTCGGGGTGGCGGTCGTGCCCGAGTCCTTCCTGGGGGAGGTGCTCCTGGACGGTGTGGTCGGCGGCGGTGCGCCCGGGGCCTCGACGATGCGGGTGTGGGAGGCGCGCATCGCCTCCGGCCGGCCGGAGGCGCGGGAGCACACCGAACTGCGCTGGGTCGGCGCCGCCGACCTCGACGCGCTCGACTGGATCCCCGCCGACCGCCCCCTGCTCCCCGCCGTCCGGGCACTGCTCGCCCCCCGCTGAGCGCCGGCGGGGCCGTGGAGCCGTCTCGCCACCGTCGGAACGGGAACGGGCGCCGCTCCCGGTGGGAGCGGCGCCCGTCGTCGCCGTAGCCCCTGCGCGAGGGGTGCGGAGGCCTTACTTGAAGGCGTCCTTCACCTTCTCGCCGGCCTGCTTGAGGCTGCCCTTGGACTCTTCCTTCTTGCCCTCGGCCTGGAGGTCACGGTCGTCGGTGGCGTTCCCGAGCGCCTGCTTCCCCTTGCCGGACAGCTCCTCGATCTTGCTCGTCGTCTTGTCCGTGCCGCTCATCGCAGTACCTCCGGTCGTCGGTTGCTCGGACCGGCCTTACCCTCCCCGACGTTCCCCGACACGCGCACCGGAAAGCCTCCGGTCCACCTGCGCCCGTGGCGGGAGGACCGCCCGCCGGATGCCCTGCGAGGCGTGGAAGTTACGGTCAGCGCGCGGATCGTGAGCCCAGGTCACAACTCGATGACGTCCGTGGACACCCTCTCCGGGGCGTGCCTAGGGTCCACCCGTCGCAGTCCCGGTCCTCCCCGGTCCGGCTGCGTCCGGCTCGAGACCATCCAGTCGCCCGCGGGTCGTGGGTCGACCTGTCCGTTCCCCCCGCTCGCGCGGGTCGAGGGAGGCATTGCACGTGAAGTTGAGCAAGCGCAGAGGTGGGCTCGTCGCGGCCGGCGTCGCCGCCGCGATGATGCTGTCCGCCTGTGGTGGCAGCGACGACAACGGCGGCGGCGGCGGCACCTCCGCCGACGGCGGCGGCACCTACAGCATCTACGTCGGCGAGCCGGAGAACGCCCTCATCCCGGGTAACACCACCGAGAGCGAGGGCCACCAGATCATCTCCGGTCTGTGGACCGGCCTGGTGGAGTACGCCGCGGACGGCGAGGTGCAGTACACCGGTGTCGCGGAGTCGATCGAGTCCGAGGACAACACCACCTGGACCGTCGAGCTCAAGGACGGCTGGACCTTCCACGACGGCACCCCGGTGACCGCGCAGTCGTTCGTCGACGCGTGGAACTACACGGCCTACAGCCCGAACGCGCAGGGTGCCTCGTACTTCTTCTCGAACATCCTGGGCTACGACGACCTGCAGGCCCCGACGGACGACGAGGGCAACGTCACCGGCGACCCCGCCGCCGAGGAGATGAGCGGCCTCGAGGTGATCGACGAGAACACCTTCGAGGTGACGCTCGCGACCCCGTTCGCCCAGTTCCCGGTGACGGTCGGCTACAACGCCTTCTGGCCGCTGCCCGAGGCATTCTTCGAGGACCCGGAGGGCTTCGGCCGCCAGCCGATCGGCAACGGCGCCTTCGAGGCGACCGAGGAGTTCGTCCCCGGTCAGGGCTTCACCGTCACCCGGTACGAGGACTACGCCGGTGAGGACGCGCCCGTCGCCGAGCAGGTGGAGTTCCGGGTCTACGCCGACCTGAACACCGGCTACAACGACCTCCAGGCCGGCAACCTCGACGTCCTGCCGGACCTTCCGCCGGACGCCATCGCCTCGGCCGAGGACGTGCTCGGCGACCGCTTCCTGGAGGCCCCGTCGTCCGGGTTCACCTACCTCGGGTACCCCACATACGACGAGCGCTTCTCCGACCCGCAGGTCCGGCAGGCGCTGTCGATGGCCGTCGACCGGCAGGCGATCTCCGACGCCATCTTCGCCGGCAGCCGCGAGCCCGCCGACGCCTACGTCGCGCCCGTCGTCGACGGCTACCGCGAGGGCGTCTGCGAGTACTGCGAGCTGGACGTCGAGCAGGCCAACCAGCTCCTCGACGAGGCGGGCTTCGACCGCAGCCAGCCGATCGAGCTGTGGTTCAACGCGGGCGCCGGCCACGACGCGTGGGTGCAGGCCGTGGGCAACCAGCTGCGCGAGAACGTCGGTATCGACTACGTCCTGCGGGGCGAGCTGGACTTCGCCGAGTACCTCCCGCTGCTGGACGAGCAGGGTGTGACGGGTCCCTTCCGCCTCGGCTGGAGCATGGACTACCCGAGCCCGCAGAACTACCTGGAGCCGCTGTACTCCACCGCGGCCCTGCCGCCGGCGGGTTCCAACGCCACGTTCTACTCGAACCCGGAGTTCGACGCGCTGATCCAGCAGGGCAACAGCGCCGAGAGCAACGAGGAGGCCATCGAGTACTACAACCAGGCCGAGGACATCCTGCTCCAGGACATGCCGATCATCCCGATGTTCTTCGACGTGGAGCAGGCCGCCCACTCGGAGAACGTCAGCGACGTCGTGATCGACGTGTTCGGCGACATCGACCTCAAGAAGGTCACGCCGCAGGGCTGAGCTAGCCGCACCGCACGGCCGCCGCCGGGGACCCCCGCCCAGACCGGGCCGGGCTCCCCGGCGGTCGGCCGCTCGGGCTCGTCCCGCATCATGGACGACGCCTCCGCGCCCGCGACATGGGCGTGGCGCGTCTCGACCGAGGAGCGACATGGGCCGCTACATCGCGCGCCGCTTTCTACTCACGATCCCCGTCCTGGTCGGGGCCTCGTTCCTGATCTTCGCGTTGGTCTACGCACTGCCGGGCGACCCGATCCGGGCCTTGGGCGGCGACCGCCCGCTCGCCCCCGCCGTGGTCGCCCAGCTGACCGAGGAGTTCAACCTCAACGATCCGCTCTGGCTGCAGTACGTCAAGTACGTCGGCGACCTGTTGCAGGGTGACTTCGGCACCGACTTCCGCGGCCGCGAGGTGCTGGACACGATCTCCCAGCGGATGCCGGTCACCGTGAAGCTGGCGCTGGTCGCCATCGCCTTCGAGATCGTCATCGGCATCGTGGCCGGCGTGCTGGCCGGCATCCGCAAGAACGGTTTCTTCGACAACGTGGTGCTGGTGAGCACGACGCTGATCGTGTCGATCCCGATCCTGGTGCTCGCGTTCGTCGCGCAGTTCACCTTCGGGCTCCAGCTGGGCCTGTTCCCGATCGCCGGCATCAACGACGGCTGGTACAGCTACCTGCTGCCCGGCCTCGTCCTCGCCGCCGGGTCGCTGGCCTACGTGGCCCGCCTCACCCGGACCAGCATCGCCGAGAACATGCGCGCCGACTACGTGCGCACCGCGCGCGCCAAGGGCCTGCCGCGCCGCGACGTCATCGTCCGGCACACGCTGCGCAACAGCCTGATCCCCGTCGTCACCTTCATCGGCGCCGACATCGGCACCCTCATGGGCGGTGCGATCGTCACCGAGACGGTGTTCAACCTGCCGGGCATCGGCCGAGCCGTCTTCGACGCCGTGCGGGCCCAGGAGGGCGCCGTCGTGGTCGGCATCGTGACGCTCCTGGTCTTCGTCTTCATCTTCTTCAACCTGGTCGTCGACGTGCTCTACGCCGTCCTCGACCCGAGGATCCGCTATGAGTGACCCGAAGTTGACGGCCGTCGGTCACGACGAGGCCGGGGCCGGTGCCGTGACCGGCGCGCACGACGAGGAGGCGCAGGCCCGGCAGAACAGCCTCTGGAGCGACGCCTGGCGGCAGCTGAGGCGCAACTTCCTCTTCTGGATCGGCGCCGTGCTCGGCCTGCTGTTCGTCGGCATGGCGCTGCTGCCGACGGTCTTCGCCCGTGGGGTCGACCCGCGGTCGTGCAACCTGTCCAACTCCAACGCCGAGCCGTCGGCGGAGCACTGGTTCGGCTTCGACCAGCAGGGCTGCGACTACCTGGCCAACGTCGTCTACGGCGCCCGGAACTCGCTGATCATCGGCCTGCTGGCGGTCGTGGTGATCCTGGTGCTCGGGGTCCTGGTCGGCGCCATCTCCGGCTTCTACGGCGGCGTCACCGACAGCATCCTGAGCCGGATCGCCGACATCTTCTACGCGCTGCCGCTGATCCTGGGCGCGCTGGTGGTCCTGCGCAGCGGCATCCTCGGCCGGGGCGTGATCGCGGTGGCGATCGCGCTGGCGCTCTTCGGCTGGATGACCGCGATGCGGCTGGTCCGCTCGCAGGTGATCGCGATCAAGAGCTCGGACTACGTCGCCGCCGCCCGGGCGATGGGGGCCTCGGACATCCGGATCCTGATGCGGCACATCCTGCCCAACGCCGTCGCCCCGGTGCTCGTCTACGCCACCATCACGATCGGCATCCTCATCGCCGCGGAGGCGACGCTGACCTTCCTCGGGGTCGGGCTCCAGCCGCCGGCGATCTCGTGGGGTCTGCAGATCAACACCGGGCAGAGCCTGCTGCGCACCGCGCCGCACGCTGTCCTCTTCCCGAGCCTCATCCTCACCCTGACGGTGATGGCCTTCGTCCTCATGGGTGACGCCCTGCGCGACGCCCTCGACCCGAAGCAGCGTTCATGAGCACCGCGTCCACGTCCGTTTCCCCCGGCCCCGCCCGCGGCGCCGGGACACCCGTCCTCGAGGTCGACGACCTGCGGGTGGAGTTCCGCACCGAGTCCGGGGTGGTCAACGCCGTCAACGGCGTGAGCTACACCGTCTCGGAGGGCGAGACCCTCGCCATCCTGGGTGAGTCCGGCTCCGGCAAGTCCGTCTCCGCGCAGGCGATCATGGGGATCCTCGACTCCCCGCCGGCGGAGGTCACCAGCGGCCGGATCGTCTTCCAGGGGCGTGACCTGCTCACGCTGCCGGAGGAGGAGCAGCGCAAGGTCCGCGGGCCGGGGATCTCGATGATCTTCCAGGACGCGCTCTCCTCGCTGAACCCCGTGTACAGCGTCGGCTTCCAGATCGGCGAGATGTTCCGGGCGCACCGGGGCACCTCGCGCAAGGAGGCCAAGGAGCACGCGGTCGAGCTGATGGAGCGCGTCCGGATCCCGGCCGCCAGGCAGCGGGTGAACGACTACCCGCACCAGTTCTCCGGTGGCATGCGCCAGCGCGTGATGATCGCGATGGCCCTCGCGCTGGACCCGCGCATCCTGATCGCCGACGAGCCGACCACCGCGCTCGACGTCACGGTGCAGGCGCAGGTCATGGACCTGCTCAAGGACCTGCAGCGGGACACCGGGATGGGGCTGATCCTCATCACCCACGACCTCGGCGTCGTGAACGAGGTCGCCGACAACGTGGCCGTCATGTACGCGGGCCGCATCGTCGAGCGGGGCACCGTCGACGAGGTGTTCGGCAACCCGGCCCACCCGTACACCGACGGGCTGATGCGCTCCATCCCGCAGGTGGAGGTCAAGGGCGGCCGGCTCCAGCCCATCGGCGGGCAGCCGCCCAACCTGGCCGCCATCCCGTCGGGCTGCCCGTTCCACCCGCGCTGCCCGAAGCGCCGCACCGGTGCGGAGGCCGCCGCGGGTCGCGACTGCGTCGCCGACGCCCCGCCGCTGCGGCTGGTCGTCCCGGGCCGTGAGGCCGCCTGCCACTACAGCGAGGAGGTCCTCGGTGTCTGACGCCAGCTCCGGGAGCAGCGCAGCGGACCGGTCCGCGGAGGCCGACCGGCAGAGGCTGTCCGACGCGGCCGACGCGGCGGCGACCCGCCCGGCGCACCGGCCCGGTGAGGTGCTTCTCGAGGTCAAGGACCTCAAGAAGCACTTCCCGCTCACCCAGGGCATCGTCCTGAGGCGCACGGTCGGCCACGTCCGCGCCGTCGACGGGGTCAACCTGCAACTGCGCCGCGGGGAGACGGTCGGCCTGGTGGGCGAGTCCGGCTGCGGCAAGTCGACGGTCACCAAGATGCTCGTGTCCCTCGAGAAGCCGACCGACGGGCAGATCCTCTACAAGGGTGACGACGTCACGAAGATGAGCGGCCGCGCGCTCAAGCAGTACCGGCGCGAGGTCCAGATCATCTTCCAGGACCCCTACGCCTCGTTGAACCCGCGGATGACCGTCGGGGACATCGTGGCCGAGGGCTGGTCGGTGCACGCCGACGTCGCGCCGAAGAAGGGGCGGCTGCAGCGCACCCAGGAGCTGATGGAGCGGGTCGGGCTCAACCCCGACTTCGTCAACCGCTACCCGCACCAGTTCTCCGGTGGGCAGCGGCAGCGCATCGGCATCGCCCGGGCCCTCGCCCTGCAGCCCGAGGTCATCGTCTGCGACGAGCCGGTGAGCGCCCTGGACGTCTCGGTCCAGGCGCAGGTCGTCAACCTGCTGGAGGACCTGCAGAACGACTTCGGGCTCTCCTACCTGTTCATCGCCCACGACCTCTCCGTGGTGCGGCACATCTCCGACCGGGTCGCGGTGATGTACCTGGGCAGCATCGTGGAGGAGGGCACCGACGCCCAGGTCTACGGCTCGCCCGCCCACCCGTACACGCAGGCGCTGCTCTCCTCCGTCCCGGTGCACGAGCCGCACCTGCGCGGGCTCAAGGAGCGGATCCTGCTGCAGGGCGACGTGCCGAGCCCGGCCAACCCCCCGTCGGGCTGCCGGTTCCGGACCCGCTGCTGGAAGGCCCAGGACATCTGCGCCACCGAGCCGCCGGCCCTGGTCGACCGGGGGCAGGGCCACCCGTCGGCGTGCCACTTCGCCGAGGCGCGCGCGGTCGTCCCCACGGAGGGCTGAGCACCTCGCGCTGGGATCAGGTGACCTGATCCCAGCGCGTCCTCCCTCGCCATGCACGGTGGGGGAGGACGGCGCTGCGGCCCCCGGCCCCCTCCATGCGGCGACGGCCTCAGGGAGAATGGCCGACCGTGACCGCTGACCGACGACTGCTCCTCGTGCATGCGCATCCCGACGACGAGACGATCAACAACGGCGCCACGATGGCCCGCTACGTCGCCGAGGGCGCCGGTGTCACCCTGCTCACCTGCACGCTGGGAGAGGAGGGGGAGGTCCTCGTGCCGGAGCTGGCCCAGCTCGCCGCGGACCAGGCCGACCAGCTCGGCGGGTACCGCATCTGGGAGCTGCGCGGGGCGATGGCGGCGCTCGGGGTCGTGGACGTCCGCTTCCTGGGCGGACCGGGGCGGTACCGCGACTCGGGGATGATGGGCACGCCGGCCAACGACCACCCGCGCGCGTTCTGGAACGCAGACCTCGACGAGGCGGTGGCGCACGCCGTCGCCGTCGTCCGCGAGGTCCGGCCGCAGGTCCTGGTCACCTACGACGAGTTCGGTGGCTACGGCCACCCCGACCACATCCAGGCCCACCGGGTGGCGATGCGGGCGGTCGAGGCCGCGGCCGACCCCGGCTACCGCCCCGATCTCGGCCCGGTCTGGGACGTGGCGAAGGTGTACTGGTCGGCCATGCCGCGCTCGGTGGTGCGGGAGGGCATCGAGGCCCTGGCCGCGCTCGGTGAGGCCTCGCCCTTCGAAGGGCTGGGGGACGTCGACGACGTGCCCTTCGTGGTCCCCGACGAGGTGGTCGACTGCGCCGTCGACGCCCGTGCGTACGCCGACCGCAAGGACGCCGCCATGCGCGCCCACCCGACCCAGATCACCGTCGACGGGCCGTTCTTCGCGCTGTCGAACAACCTCGGCCAGGAGGTGCTCGGCGTCGAGTACTACCGGCTGGTCAAGGGCGAGCGCGGACCCGGCGCCGGGCCGGACGGCCGGGAGGACGACCTCTTCGCCGGTCTGCCCGGGTGAGCCGACGAGGGCCGGTCGCGCGCGCCGGTCTGGGGGTCGCGGCGGTTGTGGTCGCGGCGTGGCTGGCGATCGTGGAGGTGTTCTGGCTGCCGCTGCGGGTCGGTGGCGTGCTGGTGCCCGTGTCGGTGGTCGCGGCGGTGGTGGGCAACCTGCTGCTGGTCCGCGCGGCGCTGTGGCTGAGCGGGTCGAAGGTCGTCGCCTCGCTCCCCGCGGTCACCTGGCTGGTCGTCGCGCTAGCGGCGATGCAGCGCCGCCCGGAGGGCGACCTGCTGCTGGTCTCCGGGGGCGCGCTGGGTGCGGCCAGCAGCGCGTTCCTGCTGCTGGGTGTGCTGGCCGCGGCCCTCGCCGTCGGCCTGGCCCTCGGCACGCCCGTCCGGCGGACCACGCCCGCGGGACCCGGCCGGCGGGTTACGTCCGCGGAGCCCACCGGTAGTGGTAGCGGTGGTGCTCGGTGAATCCCAGCCGCGCGTAGAGGGCCAGCGCCGGGGCGTTGGACGCCGTCACCTGCAGCAGGCAGGAGCGTGCCCCCCGGGCGGCCCGCCCCTCGGTGGCGAGCGCGGCCATCACCGCTGTGGCCAGGCCGCGCCGCCGGTAGGGCTCGTCGACGGTGACGGCGCTGATGACCAGCCAGTCGCCGGCGACCACGCCGCGGGCGACGACCGCCGCGCGGGTCGCCCCCGGGTCCGGCCGGACGGAGGCGAACACCGGTCGCTCGGCGTTGCGCAGGACGGCGGCTGCGGTCGTCGGCAGCGCCGCGCCGCGGTGGCGGTAGCCGGCCAGCCAGGCGTCGTCAGGAGCGTCGGCGAGCAGGACCGGTACGTCGGGGGCGGACCAGGGGCCGGCCGGCCCGGTGAGCACCAGGGTGTCCTCGTCGCGGACCCACCCGGCGGCGGCGAACGCGGCGTCGGCGTCCTCGGCGCCCGGCTGCGGCACGGCGGCGCAGGGCCGCAGCCCCCGGTCTGCGTACCAGCCCGCGACGGCGGCCACGGCCGAGTGCAGGTCGCCCGGGGGGTCCCCGGCCACGAGCACCGAGTTGGCGCGGCCGGTGAAGCCACCACCGGCGCGCAGCAGCCAGTCGCCGAAGCGTTCCTCCTCGAACCCCCGCCAGGTGCGGGCGGCCAGCCGTTCCAGCTCGACGACCCGGGTGGGGGCGGAAGCGGTCACGGCGACGATCATGACGCCCGCCCCGCCGCCGGGTGCCGGCGGGCAGTACCTCAGTTCCGCCGCGGCGGCGCCGCATCGTGCGCGGCCGGCAGCGGGCGGGCGTTCAGCCAGCCCAGCACCCGCTCGGCCGGCATGGGCCGGGAGATGTGGTAGCCCTGGGCGACGTCGCAGCCCCACTCGCGCAGGGCGGCGAGCGCATCGGCGTCCTCGACGCCCTCGACCACCATGCTCATCCCGAGGTCGCGGCTCAGCTGCAGCGTGCTGCGCACGATCGCCGCCGCCCGCGGGTCGGAGGTCAGGTGCGTGACGAAGCTGCGGTCGAGCTTGAGCTCGTCGACCGGCAGCGCCCGCAGGTAGGACAGCGACGAGTACCCGGTGCCGTAGTCGTCCACCGAGAGCCGCACGCCGAGCCGGCGCAGCCCCGCCATGACCTGCTGGCTGCGGGCGGCGTCGGCCATGAGCACGTCCTCGGTGATCTCCAGGACCAGCGCGCCGGCGGGCACCGAGCAGGCGTCCAGCAGCATCGCCACCTGCTCGGGCAGGGCGACGTCCTGCAGGTTGGACACCGACAGGTTCACCGCGACCGACAGGTCGTGGCCGTGGGTCCGCCAGGTGTGCAGGTCCCGCAGCGAGCGCTCCAGCACGCGCAGCGCCAGCCGGCGCATCAGACCGGCCTGCTCGGCCAGCGGCAGGAAGACGTCGGGGTAGAGCAGACCGCGCTCCGGGTGGTTCCAGCGGACCAGTGCCTCCACCCCGACGACGCTGCCGGTCCGCAGGTCCAGCTGGGGCTGGTAGTGGTTGTCCAGCTGCTCGCCGTCGAGGGCGGACCGCAGCTGCTCCAGGGTCTCCAGCCGGTCGCGGGAGGCCGGGGTGCCGTCGGGTGCCCACACCTCGTAGCCGTGGCGCCCGCGCTTGGCCGCGTACATGGCGGTGTCGGCCCGGGCCAGGAGCAGCGAACGGTCCCGGCCGTGGTCCGGGCACAGGGCGATGCCGATGCTGGCGTCCACGTGCAGGGACATCCCGTCGAGGACGAAGGCGTCGCGCAGCGCGGCGCCCAGGTCCTCGGCCACCTCGCGGGCCTGTGCGGCATCGGCGTCGGGCAGCAGGACGGCGAACTCGTCACCGCCCATGCGGGCCAGCAGGTCCGCGGGGCCCAGGGTCCGCTCCAGGCGGGGACCCACCAGGCACAGCAGGTCGTCGCCGACGCTGTGCCCGAAGCTGTCGTTGATCTCCTTGAACCGGTCGAGATCGATCATGAGCAGGGCGCAGCGCCGGTCGCGGTCGCCGTAGACGGTGGTCTCGACCGTCTCGATGAACTTGCGGCGGTTGGCCAGCCCGGTGAGCGGGTCGTGGTGCGCCTCGGTGGCCAGCTGCGCCAGGCGTTCCTGCTCGGCGGCGCGCAGCTCGGCGTTCTCCACCACCAACGCCCCCTCGAGGGTGACCTGCCGGACGGCGTCGCGCACCGACGAGCTCCACGTGCGGGTGGCACCGACCGATCCGGTGACCACCAGGCCCAGGAGCCGGTCGCGGGACATCAGCGGCACGCTGATGTAGGAGTTGACCTCCAGCGCCCGCACGAGCTCCGGATCGAGCAGGTCGGTGGCGGCGGCGTCCTCGACGAAGACGGCCGACTTCTCCTCGCTCGTGAGCCGCCACAGGGGGACGCCGCTCGCCGGGTGGCCGACCAGGCGGGTCTGCACCACGTGCTTGTGCTCCTCCGGCCAGTCGACGTGTCGGACCTCGCTGATCCGCCCGTCGCCGTCGACCAGGTAGGCCGCGCTCCGGTCGGTGCCGGCCAGCCGCTGGACGGCGCGGGCCAGCACCTCGGCGGCCGCGGCAGCCCCGGTCACCGCCGAGCCGTCCACCAGGAGCTGCCGGACGACGCGGGCGGTCGTGAGCGACGCCGCACGGGCCTGGCTGGTGCGGGCCTGCTCGATGACGCCGCCGAGGTGCGCACCGGCGGCGGCGGCCAGCCGGCGGACGTCCTCGGAGAAGGGGCGGACCTGCGTGCTGTCCAACGTGAGGACGCCGGCCAGCTCGGGGCTCCGGCCGAGCGGGACCGCCAGCGCGGAGGCGATGTGGAACGAGTCGGCCCACCACCCCGAGATCAACCCCGACTCGCGGTCGGCGGTCATGGGTGAGCCGGTGCGCAGCACGGTCTCGGCCAGCTCGGGGGCGACGGGCGCGTTGCGGAACTGCCGCCAGGTGGCGAGGTCCTGCCGGCCGTCGGCGTAGGCGGCCATGCGGGGGACGAGCCGGCCGTCCTCCAGCAGGAAGACGCAGGCGCGCTCGACCTCGCCGACCTCGGCGAGCTGGCGGCAGGCCGAGCCGAGCAGGTGGTCCATCGACTGGGCCTGCGCGGCCGACTCGATCAGCTCCAGGAGTACGGCGGCCTGGGCCAGCCGGCGCTGCTGGGTGCGCCGGCTCCACGCCTCGGCCAGCGCCGCGGCGATCCGCGGGGCCACCTGGCGCAGCAGGTGGGGGGCTGCGGCCGCGGCGGGCTCCACGGTCAGGACGCCGACGACCTCGCCGCCGAGCACCAGCGGCTCGCCGTGCGCCGACCGGATGCCGACCGCGGCCAGGTGGCGGTCCTCGACGCGCCGCCCGTCGGCGTGGGCGACGATGCCCCGGCGACCGGTGACGACGGCGGAGAGGAAGGGGGAGTCGGCCAGCACGGCGGGGGTGCGCAGAGCCGGGTGCAGGGGGAGCGCGTCCCGGGTGGCGCAGCCGGACTGCCGGAACGGGACGACGAGGCCGGTCGTGGCCTCGTGCACCCACACCGACACCCGTGTCGCGCCGGAGGAGGCGCGCAGCCGGGAGAGCAGGTGCACCAGGGCGGCGTGCGCGTCGAAGGGGGACGCCGACGGCTCGGGCCGCGACGTCCCCTCGTCCTGCGTCGTCCGGGACACATGATCGAGATCGGCGCCCCGGCCGGCTGCTTGAGCGGGGGTCGGTGACCCACCCCGATGGGGGGAGACCGCCCGGAGCTGCATCTCCCGTGCCCCGGCCGGGGGACGCGGCGGGTGGCCCGTGGCACGTCGACCGGCGCGGGAGGTGATACTAGGGGTGCATCTGACGCGACCGGCCCCGGCCGGCGCGCCGCCCGAGAGTCCCCGGGAGGGAACCCCGTGACCTACGTCATCACCCAGGCCTGCGTCGACGTTCTCGACAAGGCGTGCATCGATGAGTGTCCGGTGGACTGCATCTACGAGGGCGACCGGATGCTGTACATCCACCCCGACGAGTGCGTCGACTGCGGGGCGTGCGAGCCGGTCTGCCCGGTGGAGGCCATCTACTACGAGGACGACGTCCCGGACAAGTGGAAGGACTTCTACAACGCCAACGTGGAGTTCTTCTCCGACCTGGGCAGCCCCGGTGGCGCCGCCAAGACCGGGAAGATCGGCAAGGACCACCCGCTGGTGGCCGCGCTCCCGCCCCAGGGCGAAGGCCACTGACCGCTCCGGTCCCCGGCGCGCCCCGGGCGCTTCCGGACTTCCCCTGGGACTCCCTGGCGGGTGCACGGGCGCGGGCCGCCCAGCACCCGGGCGGTGTGGTCGACCTGTCGATCGGCACGCCCGTCGACAGCACACCCGCGGTGCTGCGCGAGGCGCTCGCCGGGGCGGCCGACGCTCCCGGCTACCCGACCGCGCTGGGCACCGCGCAGCTGCGCACGGCCGCCGCGGACTGGCTCCGCCGGCGGCTGGGTGTGCACGTGGGCGACCCGCTGGGCGCCGAGCCCTCGCTCATCCCGACGGTCGGCTCCAAGGAGCTCGTCGCGCTGCTCCCCACCCTGCTGGGGCTGTCCGGCGCCGCCGGCACCGTGGTCGTCCCGGAGGTCGCCTACCCGACCTACGAGGTCGGCGCCGTGCTCGCCGGCCTGGCCGTGCACCGGAGCGACACCCCGCCGGCTGACGCGGTGACGCCCGCCCACCCACCCGTCTCGCTGGTCTGGCTCAACTCGCCGGGCAACCCCCACGGGCGGGTGCTGACCGACGACGAGCTGCGGCGATGGGTCGCCTGGGGGCGAGCGCACGGGGTGCCCGTCGTTGCCGACGAGTGCTACATCACGCTGGGCTGGGACGTGACGCCCCGGTCGATCCTGCACCCGGAGATCGCCGGCGCGGACCACACCGGCCTGCTGGCCGTGCACTCGCTGTCCAAGCAGTCGACGGCCGCCGGTTACCGGGGCGGCCTGCTCTCGGGTGACCCGGCGCTGGTGCGCCGTGCCTGGGAGGTGCGCCGCCACCTCGGCCTGCTGGTGCCGGGGCCGGTGCAGGCCGCCATGGCCGCCGCCCTGGACGACGACGCGCACGTCGACGCGCAGCGCGAGCGGTACCGCCGGCGGCGGGACCGGCTGGCTGCGGCGGTGCGCGCGGCCGGGATGCGGATCGACCACTCCGAGGCGGGCCTCTACCTCTGGGCCACCCGGGACGAGGACTGCTGGCTCACCATCGACCGGCTGGCCACCCTCGGGATCGTCGCCGCCCCGGGCAGCTTCTACGGCCCGGCCGGGGCGCGGCACGTCCGGCTGGCGCTGACCGCGACCGACGAGCGGATCGACGCCGCGGCGGAGCGCCTGGCCGCCTGACGAGGTCAGCCGGCCGTGGCCAGGTGCGGGGCCGGGACGGGGTCCGTCTCCGGAACCGTGGACGACCGCGCATGTGAAGCGGCGTCGCGGCAATGGACCGTCTCGTCCGGCGTCGCCTGTACTCGGGTCATGACATCGGAGGCCATCCTCGTGACCGGTGGTACCCGGACCACCGGGAGCCCCGTGGTGGGCGGCCGCCGCTCCCGGGTGGAGCCCGCCGGGGAGCACGTGGCGGCGTACGTGCGACCGGCAGTGCTCCGGTGACCGGGGTGCTGGTGCACGCCGGCGCGCTGGGCGCCGGCCTCGTCTCCGGGGCCTTCAGCGTCTTCAGCCTGGTGGTGATGCCCGCCCTGGTGGCCGTCCCCTGCCCGGTGGGGGTGGCGGCGATGCAGTCGGTGAACCGGACGGCGATCCGCCCGGTCTTCCTCACCCTGCTGTTCGGCACGGCGGTGCTGTGCCTGGCCGCCGGGGGCGCGGAGCTGGCCGGCGCCCGCCGTCCGGGCGTCCTCGCCGCGGGACTGCTCTACCTGGTCGGCGTCGTGGGCGTCACGGTCGCGGCCAACGTCCCGCTCAACGAGGCGCTCGCCCGGTGGCGGCCGGACGCCGCGGCTCCGGGGGACTGGACCCGCTGGGTCCGCCGGTGGACCTGGTGGAACGGCGTCCGGGCGCTGGCTGCCGCCCTCGCCGCCGTCCTCCTCGTCGGCCCGGCGTGACCCCTCGGGGCGGTCAGACGGGCTCGCGGTACTGGATCACGGTGCCGGGGCCGACCCGCCGCGCGGCGGTGAGGCTCAGCGTGGCGCGGCGGAAGATCTCGCCGGCCCGGCTGGCGGCGTCCACCGGCGCGATGCCCGCCGCCGCGGACACCCCCGGGATGCCCAGCGCGAGCACCGCCGAGACCAGCCGGGTGGCGGCGGTCTGCGCGGCCGGCACCGGACCGGCGAGCACGATGCCGAAATCCGCGGGCCCGCAGGAGGCCACCCAGTCGTCTCCGCGGATGGAGCGGGCCAGGAGCGTGGTGACCTGCGCCAGCGTGTCCGGCGGGGTGGGCCACCCGTCGTCACGGTGCAGCAGGCCGAGCGCGATGAGGCTGGTGGGCTGCTGGCCGGCTGCCGGCAGCTCGTCGGCCAGTCGCTGGAGCAGCGCCTCCCGGGAGGGCAGGAGGGCGGTCACGTCGGTGGGTGCGGCGGGGACCGCGCGGGGGAGGTCGTCGGACGCGATCGTCATGGCGAGGACGTCGGTGCCGCCGAGGTGTTCGTTGAGCGTCGCGCCCGCCACGTCCCCCTGCCGGGGGACCCCCGAGTGCGCCGGGACCGGGCGCCCGGCCGTCGTCAGGCGCAGTCGAGCGTCTCCGCGGCCAGGGCGGCCGTGAGCTGCTGCGCCATGCCCTCCCACTGCTGGTACAGCTCCGGGTACCCCGAGCGCTGCACGGCCTGGGCCATCTCGGTCAGCCGGCCCGCCTCCCACCCGGGGATGGTCACCAGCCCGTCGTAGAACTTGCCGGCGGCGTACACCGGGTCGCGCACCTGCTCGGGCGTGCCCCACCCCTGGGAGGGCCGCTGCTGGAACAGCCCCAGGGAGTCGCGGTCGCCGTAGTCGAGGTTGCGCAGCCGCGACTCCTGCTGGGCGGTGGCCAGCGCGATAACGACGGCCCGGTCGGACAGCCCGCGTTCCCGGCCGACCCGGGCGATGGTGGCCGCGTTGGCGGCCTGCTCGGCGGTGACCGTGACCGAGCCGTCGGGCACGGTGCAGGTGCCGGTCGCGGGGGGCTGCCAGTGCCGCTCGGCGCCCCAGCCCGCGCCGGCGAGGAGGGCGGCGGTCACCAGCAGCGCCGGCCACCACCGGACCAGCCCGGTGGCGCCCCCGGACCGGCCGGACCGCTGGGCGGCCGGGCGGCGGGCCGGAGGGCGCCGGCGGGGGCGGCGCGCGGTGCCGCGACGTGCGCCGCCGTGCCCGGCGGCGCGGCGGCGGGCGGCCGGCCGGGCACGGGTGGTGCTGCGCGCCCGGTCTGCGGCGTGGTGCGTCGCGGTGCGGGGGCTGGTCATCGTCCACCGACTGTAAGCGCCGTTCCCGGCCGTTCCTCGGACGCCGCCACGGTGCAGGGGCGCGAGGTGCGCCGGAGGTGGGACGAGCGGGCGAGCCCTCCGGGAGGGGCTGTTCCCAGCCGGACGGCGCCGATAGCGTGTGCCCGCCGTCGAGGAGGAGCCATGGTTGACGTTCTGCTGCCCGGGATCACCGCCACGCGGGTGCCCACCCCGCGACTGACCCAGAACGTCGTGCACCCGGCCGCCGTGGAGCCGGCGGAGCTCGGCGCCGCCGGCGGCGAGGTCGTCCTCTTCGTGCACGGCAACGTCAGCTCCGCGCTCTTCTGGCAGCAACCGCTGCTGGCCCTGGCCGAGGTGACGCGCGTGCGGCCGGTCGCGGTCGACCTGCGCGGCTACGGCGACACCGATCCGCTCCCGGTGGACGCGCGCCGAGGCGTGCGCGACTGGGCCGACGACGTCGCGGCGCTGGTGGAGACCCTCGGCGTCGAGCGGGTGCACCTGGTCGGCTGGAGCATGGGCGCGGGCGTCGTCCTGCAGTACCTGCTCGACGCGCCCGCGCGGGTCGCCTCGGTGACGCTGGTGGCCCCGGTATCGCCGTACGGCTTCGGCGGCACGGCTGGGCCGGAGGGGCGCCGCCTCGCCGAGGACGGCGCGGGCTCCGGGGGCGGTGCGGCCAACCCCGAGTTCGTCGCCGCGCTCGCTGCCGGCGACACGAGCGCCGACAGCCCGACCAGTCCGCGGTCGATCCTGCGGGCGTTCTACGTGGCTCCGGGGTCCCTGCCGCTGGACCCCGCGATGGAGGACGTCTTCGTCGCCTCGATGCTGTCCACCCGCACCGGTGCCGACCACTACCCGGGCGACTCCGTGCCCAGCCCGACGTGGCCGGGAGCGGCCCCCGGGGAGCGCGGCGTGCTGAACACGATGGCGCCGACGGTCATGGACGTGTCGGGTGTCGCCGAGCTGGCCGGCAAGCCCCCGGTGCTGTGGATCCGGGGGGATGCCGACGCGATCGTGTCGGACACCTCGGTGTTCGACCTGGCCCACCTGGGACAGCTGGGTGCGGTGCCGGGCTGGCCGGGTGAAGCGGTCTGCCCGCCGCAGCCGATGGTCGCCCAGACCCGCGCCGTGCTGGAGCGGTACGCCGCGGCCGGGGGCACCTACCGCGAGGTGGTCCTGCCCGGGGTCGGGCACTCCCCGCACGTCGAGCGGCCACAGGAGTTCGTGGTGGCCCTGCTGGAGCACCTCGACGTCCCCGCGGAAACGTCGGCCTGAGACCCGCCGACATGGGCTCGTCGCACCGAGTGGGACCCGGAGGGTTCCGCGCAGGCACGACCCGATGGCCCCCTGCAGGGTCCCGCCGCGAGCGTGCGAGCGGTGGGGGGCAGGGGGTCCTTCTCCTATGTGTTCGCGTGCAGGTCGGCGTTGAGCGCGCCCCAGTTGCCGTCGCGCGGAAGCGCCTCGAGCGCGCCGCTGACGCTGTTGCGCCGGAAGAGCAGGCCGCTGCGCCCGGAGAGCTCCTTGGCCTTCACCTGGGAGCCGTCGGGCAGCGTGACCCGTGACCCGGCGGTGACGTAGCACCCGGCCTCGACGACGCAGCCGTCCCCGAGCGAGATGCCGATCCCCGCGTTGGCGCCGAGCAGGCAGCCGCTGCCGATCGAGATGACCTGGGTGCCGCCGCCCGACAGGGTGCCCATGATCGAGGCGCCGCCGCCGATGTCGCTGTCGGCGCCCACGACCACGCCGGCGCTGATCCGGCCCTCCACCATCGAGGGGCCCAGCGTGCCGGCGTTGAAGTTGACGAAGCCCTCGTGCATGACCGTGGTGCCCTCGGCCAGGTGGGCGCCGAGGCGGACCCGGTCGGCGTCGGCGATGCGCACGCCGGACGGGATGACGTAGTCCACCATCCGCGGGAACTTGTCGACGCCGAAGACGGTCACGTGGCCGAGGGCCGCACGCAGCCGGTGGGCGTTGAACGTCGCCGCCTCCACCGGCCCGGCGCTGGTCCAGGCCACGTTCGTGAGGAGGCCGAACACGCCGGTCATGTTCGCCTGGTGCGGCGTGATCAGCCGGGTGGACAGCAGGTGCAGCCGGAGCCACACGTCGTGGGTGTCCACCGGCGGCTGGGAGAGGTCGGCGATCACCGTGCGGACGGCGATGACCTCCACCCCGCGCGCCTCGTCGCGGCGCACCAGGCCGCCGTAGTCGGGGCCCAGCTCACCGGAGAGCTCGAGCGCGCCCAGGCGGGTGGTCCCCGTGGCCGCGCCCGCGGGGGCCCCGAGCCGCGGCTCGGGGTACCAGGTGTCCAGCACGGTGCCCGACGGCGTGACCGTGGCCAGGCCGGCGGCGGATGCGGAGACGGGGGCGGACGCTGCGTCAGTCACGCCCGGAACGCTACCGAGGCGGATCCGCGGCGGGGCGGGCCGGTACGGCAGGCGGGCCATAAGCTCGGCAGGTGTGACGACCGTGCCGCCGCTCGACCTGTCCGCCGACGTCCTCGCGCTGACCCGCGCCCTGGTCGACGCCCCGTCGGTGTCGGGCAGCGAGGCGGCCCTGGCCGACGCGGTCGAGGCGGCGCTGCGGGCGCTGGGCGGGCTGGAGGTCGAGCGCATCGGCGACGCCGTGCTCGCCCGCACCAACCTCGGGCGGCCGACACGGGTGGTCCTCGCCGGGCACCTGGACACGGTGCCGATCGCCGACAACGTGCCCAGCCGGCTGGACGAGGCCACCGGCCGCCTCTACGGCTGCGGCACCAGCGACATGAAGGCCGGTGACGCGGTGATGCTGCGGCTGGCCGCCGTCTTCGGCGTCCCCGGGGCGGAGCCGGCCCACGACCTCACGTTCGTCTTCTACGACAACGAGGAGGTCGAGGCGGTGAAGAACGGCCTGGGCCGGGTGGCGCGCGAGCGGCGCGGCTGGCTCTACGGCGACCTGGCGATCCTGCTGGAGCCGACCGACGGCGAGATCGAGGCCGGCTGCCAGGGCACCCTGCGGGCCGTGCTGGCGACCACGGGCCGCCGGGCGCACAGCGCGCGCAGCTGGCTGGGGGAGAACGCCATCCACGGGCTGGCCGGCGCGCTCGCCGTGCTGGCCGCCTACCGGCCGCGCGAGGTGGCGATCGACGGCTGCACCTACCGCGAGGGGCTCAACGCGGTGGGCATCGCCGGTGGGGTCGCCGGCAACGTGGTCCCCGATGCGGCGTCCCTCACCGTGAACTTCCGCTACGCCCCCGACCGCGACGAGGACGCCGCCGAGGCGCACGTGCGCGAGGTCTTCGCCGACGCGATCGCCGCGGGCGCGACGCTGACCGTCGTCGACAACGCCGGTGGGGCGCTGCCCGGCCTCGCGGAGCCGGCCGCCGCCGCGTTCCTGGCCGCCGTGGGCCGCCCGGCGCGCGCCAAGCTGGGCTGGACCGACGTCGCCCGGTTCGCCGCCTTCGGCATCCCCGCGATCAACTACGGGCCGGGCGACCCCCAGCTCGCCCACACGCGCGAGGAGCACGTCCTGGTCGACCGGCTGCAGCCGACCGTCGACGCCCTCACCGCCTACCTCTCCGGGAGCACCGCATGACCGCCACCCCGCCGTCCGACGGCCGACGGCCGCGGCCCACCCGCCACCGCGGCCCGATCATGCTGCGCGGCGGCGAGCCCGACCCGCAGCGGCAGGGGTCGACCACCGACCAGCGGTTGCTCGACAAGCGGGGCCCCAGCGACTGGGTGCACACGGACCCGTGGCGGGTGCTGCGGATCCAGAGCGAGTTCGTCGAGGGCTTCGGGCTGCTGGCCGAGCTGCCGCGCGCGGTCAGCGTGTTCGGCAGCGCCCGGACGCCGCGGGACCACCCGCACTACGCCACCGGCGTCGAGCTCGGGGCCGCGCTGTCCCGGGCCGGGTACGCCGTCATCACCGGGGGCGGCCCCGGGGCCATGGAGGCGGCCAACAAGGGCGCCTCCGAGGCCGGGGGCATGTCGGTCGGGCTGGGCATCGAGCTGCCGTTCGAGCAGGAGCTCAACGAGTGGGTCGACGTCGGCATCTCGTTCCGCTACTTCTTCGTCCGCAAGACGATGTTCGTGAAGTACGCGCAGGCCTTCGTGATCCTGCCCGGGGGCTTCGGCACGCTCGACGAGCTGTTCGAGGCGCTCACCCTGGTGCAGACCCGCAAGGTCACCCGCTTCCCGGTCGTGCTCATGGGCAGCGAGTACTGGTCAGGCCTGATCGACTGGATCCGCGACACGATGATCGCCGAGGGCACGATCAGCCCCGGCGATCTCGACCTGGTCACCGTGACCGACGACGTCGCCGAGGCGGTGGCGGTCATCCAGGCGGCCGAGGCGGCGCGCCAGGCAGGGGACAGCGGCGGGGGGATGCGGGCGCCCGTCGACACCCGCCCGTCCGACGCCTGACGTGCTCTCCTTCGTCCTCTTCGTGCTCGCCGTCCTGCTGGTCGGTGGCGCACTCTTCCTGGTGGCCTCGCTGCTCATGGGGCGGGGCGAGAGCCAGCCGCCGGCGGACCCGGGGCGGTCGCCGGTCGAGCTGCCCGACGACCGGCGCGTGGTGGCCGACGACGTCCGGGCGCTGCGGATCGCGGTCACCGCCCGCGGCTACCGGATGGTCGAGGTCGACTGGCTGCTCGACCAGCTGGCGCAGACCCTGGACGAGCGGGACGCGGAGATCGCGGCGCTCCGCGCCGAGCTGGCCGCACACGGCCGGCAGGGGGCGCCGACCGATCCCGGCGTCGAGCGGACCGACCGGGAGGGGACGCGGGATGCCTGAGCTGGTGGAGCGGGTGGCGGTCGAGGCGCCTGCTGAACGGGTGTGGGCCGCGCTGACCGACTGGTCGCGGCAGGGCGAGTGGGTGCTCGCGACCGACGTGCGGACCGTCGACGGGCCCGCGCAGGGCGTCGGCGGCCGGCTGGCCGCGCGTACCGGGCTGCCGGCGCCCGGCGGGTTCCGGTTCGGGTTCCTCGACACCATGGTGATCACGGCGTGGGACCCGCCGCGCCGGGTCGAGGTGCAGCACACCGGCCGGCTGGTGCGGGGGCCGGGCATCTTCGAGATCGAGCCGCGGGGCGAGCAGAGCACCTTCGTCTGGACCGAGCGGCTCGACCTGCCCTACGGGGTGCTCGGCCGGGTCGGCTGGGTGCTGGTCAGGCCGTTCGCCCTCCTGGGGATCCGCTGGTCGCTGCGGCGCTTCGCCGCCTTCGCCCGCACGTACTGACCTGCCGCGGGGTGGGACCGGCGATCGGTGAGGATGTGCCGGTGCGCGACGGGACGACGGAGGCGGGTTCGTGAGCCGGCGGGGCTGGGCCCTGTTCCTCACCATGTCGGTGATCTGGGGCGTGCCCTACCTGTTGATCAAGGTGGCCGTCGAGGAGGTGTCGCCGGTCGTGGTGGTCTTCGCCCGCTGCGCGATCGGAGCGGCCCTGCTGCTGCCCTGGACGGTCGCCCGCGGCCAGCTGCGCCCGGCGCTGCGGCACTGGAAGCCCCTGCTGCTGTTCACGGTGCTGGAGATGACCGGGCCTTGGCTGCTGCTCGCCTACGCCGAGCAGACCCTGTCCAGCTCGCTCACCGGTCTGCTGGTGGCCGCGGTGCCGTTCGTGGCGGCCCTGGCCGCCCGGCTCGCCGGGGAGGAGGAGCGGCTCACCCCGGTGCGGGTGCTGGGCATGGGCATCGGCGTGGTCGGGATCGCGGTCCTGCTCGGCCTGGACATCGACGGCGCGCAACTGCTGCCCCTCGTCGCCGTCGGCCTGGTGGTCGTGGGGTACGCCACGGCGCCGCTGGTGGTCAGCCGGGCCCTGCCCGAGGTGCCCGGCGTGGCCGCGAGCTCCCTCGCGCTGCTCGTGACCGCGGTGGTCTACGCGCCGTTCGCCGTCCCGCGGCTCGGCCAGGTGGTCGACGCGTCGGGGGAGGCGCAGCTGTCGCTGCTCGCCCTCGGCCTGCTCTGCACCGCGGTGGCCCTGGCCCTGTTCTTCGCGCTGATCCGCGAGGTGGGGCCGCAGCGGGCGCTGGTCATCACGTTCGTCAACCCGGCCGTGGCGGTGCTCCTCGGGCTGCTGCTGCTCGGCGAGCCGTTCACCCTCGGTCTGGCCCTGGGGCTGCCGCTGGTGCTGGTCGGCTGCGTCCTGGCGACCCGACGCGGGAAGCAGGGCCCCGAGCCGAGCGTCGAGGCGGTGGACGCCGCGGCCCGCTGAGCGGTGCGGAGCGCGCTGCCCGGCGGAGGGTCGTCGGTGGGCGGCGCTAGCGTCCGGGACGTGCAGCGCTGCGCCTGGGCCACGAGCGCCCCCGAGTACATCGCCTACCACGACGAGGAGTGGGGGGTCCCGCTCCACGGTGACGACGCGCTGTTCGAGCGGTTGTGCCTGGAGGCGTTCCAGTCGGGGCTCTCCTGGATCACCATCCTGCGCAAGCGGCCCGCGTTCCGCGCTGCGTTCGCCGGCTTCGCGATCGACGCGGTGGCCGCCTTCACCGACGAGGACCGGGCGCGGCTGATGGCCGACGCGGGCATCGTCCGGAACCGCGCCAAGATCGCGGCGGCCGTCACGAACGCCCGGGCGGCGCAGCAGCTGCCCGAAGGGCTGTCCGAGCTGCTGTGGTCGTTCGCGCCCGACGGGCCGCGTCCTCGCCCGGCCACCCTCGCCGACGTGCCGGCGACGAGCCCGGAGTCGGTGGCCATGGCCAAGGAGCTCAAGCGACGCGGCTTCGTCTTCGTCGGCCCGACCACGGCCTACGCGCTCATGCAGGCGACCGGGATGGTCGACGACCACGTCGCCGACTGCTTCCGGGCACACCCGGCCGAGGGTGCGGGGGCGGGCTGAGGTCACTCTGACGGACCTCCTGTTGGACGGAGCGCCCCCATACGGGATCATTGTCCCGGAGCTCACAGCATCGGACGCCTCGCTCCTGCCAGCAGGCAGGCGCGTGGCCGGCGAAGGAGGCACGCATGGCGGCCATGAAGCCGCGCACGGGTGAAGGTCCCCTCGAGGTCACCAAGGAAGGGCGCGGCCTGGTCATGCGGGTACCGCTGGAAGGCGGTGGGCGCCTGGTCGTCGAGCTGTCGCCCGACGAGGCGGCCGCTCTCTCGGAGGCCCTGAAGGGCGCGACCAGCTGATCTCTGCGCGGCTCCACCCCCGGGTGGCGGTGCGCAGGGAACGACCCGGCCCCGGTCGACGGCAGCTCGCCGTCGGCCGGGGCCGGGTCGTTCCCGGGCCCGGGCCGGGGCCGGCGCAGGGGTGCTGCTGAGCTGGCCGCGTGCCAGGAGCCGGGAGAAGCTGGACGGGTGGAGGAAGGCGCATGAGCGAGGACCAGGGGGTCGTGTTCCCGGCCGGGGCCGACGGACGCCGGAGCACGGCGGCGCTGGGCCGGGCCGTCGTCGCGGATGCACTGCGCCCCGCCGACGCCGCCGGCGCGCTGGCCGCCGAGCGGGAGACCAACTGGCGGGCGGGCTACCTGACGCACTTCCGCCGGCTGGTGGAGGCCGGGCTGCCCTCGCCGGAGGCGGCGCAGGCCATCGCCGCTGCCGGGCTGGCGTCCCTGCACTCGCGGATGCGGGTGGCCGGGCCCGAGGGGGAGGCCGACCTCGCCGGGCTGACCACCGCGCCCGCCGGCCGGGTGCTGCACACGGTGGAGGTGACCGGCACCGCCGAGCCGGAGCGGGAGCTGTCGCTGCCGTTCCGCGGCGGGCGGCTGCGGGGTGACGCCCTGCTGCGCCGGCTCGACGACTGGGTGGCCGCGGGGGTCGTGGAGCCGTCGTGCGCGGAGGCGGTGCGCACCGTCGCGGCGCACCCCGAGTGGCTGTCGCTGCCGGACACCACCGTGGTCGTGCTCGGGGCGGGCGCCGAGATGGGGCCGCTCACCGCACTGCTGCGCTGGGGCGCCCGCGTGGCCGGGGTGGACCTGCCCCGCGCGCCGCTGTGGGAGCGGGTGCTCGACATCGCCCGGTCCGGCGCCGGCACCCTCCTGGTGCCCGTGGCGGAGCCCGGGTCGGAGCCCGACCCGGCGCGCGCGGGAGCCGATCTGATCGCCGAGGTCCCCGCGGTGGCCGACTGGGCCGCGGGCCTGCCGGGCTCCCCGGTCCTGGGCAACTACGTCTACGCCGACGGTGCCACGAACGTGCGCGTCTCGGCGGCCGTCGACGCGCTCACCGTGCGGCTCGCGGGTGCGCGGCCGGAGCTCGCGCTGGCGTTCCTGGCCACCCCGACCGACGTCTTCGCCGTCCCCGCGGAGGCGGTGGCGCAGTCGGTGGAGGCGTACGCGCGCCGCAGCCGCACGGCGAAGCTGCTCGGCCGCCCGCTGCGGACGGTGTCGGGCGGCCGGCTCCTGCAGCGCGCCTACGTGCCCGGCACCGACCCGGGCATCGCCGACAGCCTGGTGGCGCAGCAGGGCCCCAACTACGCGCTGGCCAAGCGGCTGCAGCGGTGGCGGGCGACCGCCGCACGCGCGGCGGGCAGCACGGTGTCGATGAACGTCGCCCCGCCGACGCGGACCCGCTCGGTGGTGAAGAACCGGGCCCTGGCCGCGGCCTACGCCGGCGCTCACCGGTTCGGCGTGGAGATCTTCGAGCCGGCGACGTCGAACGTGCTCATGGCCGCGCTGCTCGTGCACGACCTGCACACCGGCGGCGGACCGGCGCACGAGCACCCGTGGCAGGACGAGGCGCACGAGGCCGCGCACGGCGGGTTGTGGCGCGCGGCGTACCAGCCGCGCAGCGCGCTCGGGCTGGCCGCGCTGCTGGGCTACGGCGCGGCCCGCGGCTGACCGGACCGCGTCGCCGGTACTGGTGCGACGGGTCCGGGCGGACCACAGTGGGCTCCCCGAACGGTGGGAGCGCCAGATGGCCGGGTTGTTCAGCGCACGCACCCTGCTCACCGTCCTGCGGACCGGGAACGCCCGGGCCCGGTTGCGGGCCACCCGTGACGGGCAGGCCGCGGTCCGGCTGAACCTGGGCGCCGCGGCGCTGCACACCGGCGTCCTGGACGCGCTGGGCGACCGTGCGGTGGCGATCCCGGAGCTCGCCCGCCGGCTGGCGGTGGCCCGCGACGACCTGCTCGCAGCCTTCCTGCGGGTGCTCGCGGCCGCCGGCCTCGTCCGGGAGGACGCCGCCGGCTGGTCCCTGACCAGCGCCGGGCGCGCCCTGCGGGACGACGACCTGGTGCGGGCCTCCTACGAGGCGTTCGCCGGGTTCCACACCGGGCTCTACCGCCACCTCGGTGACCTGCTGGCCGGTGGCCCACCGCGGCGGGACGTCGCCGAGCAGGGGGCGGTCATCGCCCGGGTGTCGGCCGCCTTCGAGCCGTTCGTCGACGACGTCCTCCGGGAGACGGCGGCGGACGTGTCCCCGCGGCGGGTGGTCGACGTCGGGTGCGGCGCGGGGCTGCAGCTGGCCGCGGTGCTGGCGGCGGCTCCGCAGGCCGAGGGCGTCGGGGTGGACGCCGACGCCGACGCCGCCGCCCTCGCCGAGCGCACCCTCGAACGGCGCGGGCTGGCGGGACGGGCGCGCATCGTGCGGGCCGACGTCCGGGAGCTGCCCGACGAGGGCGGGTTCGACCTCGCGCTGCTGGCCAACGTCGTCCACTACGTCCCGGTGGCGGAGCGCGTCGCCCTGTTCGCCGACGTGGCGGGGCTGCTCGCGCCGGGGGGCACCCTCCTGGTCGTCACCACCGTGGCGACGCCGCAGCTGTTCAGCCGGCACTTCGACCTGCTGCTGCGGGCGCAGGAGGGCGGCATGTCGCTGCCGGGGGCCGCGGACCTGGTCGCGGGGCTGCGCGCGGCCGGGCTGCCACCGGGAGAGACCCGGCGGATCGCCCCGGGCGCCCCGCTCGTGGCCGTCGCGGCCGTCCGGCCGCGGTGACCGGCCCCGGTCAGGCGGGGCCGACGAGCCCCGCCACGATCTCCGCCGAGAGGCCCACCAGCGGCAGCCCACCGCCGGGGTGCGCCGAGCCGCCGACCAGGAACAGCCCCGGGATGCGCGAGGCGTTGCCCGGGCGCAGGAACGCCGCCCGGGAGCCGTTGCTGGAGCTGCCGTAGATCGACCCGCCGACGCTGCCGGTGCCCCGCGCCAGGTCGGCCGGCGTCCGGATCTCCCGCCAGCGGAGGCGGTCCCGGACGTCGAGCCCGCGGCGGGCCATGACCGCCAGCACCCGGTCGGCGTACCGCTCGGCGAGCCCCGGGGCGTCCCAGTCCACCCCGTGCACCGGATCGTGCCGCGGCGCGTTCACCAGGACGAACCACGACTCGCTGTCGCCGTCGGGCACCAGCGCCGGGTCGTCGGGCGCGCTGACGTAGACGGTGGGATCGGGGACCGGGCACGGTCGGCCCGCGTACCGGCCGGTGCCGAAGACGGCGTCGAACTCCGCGTCGTAGTCGTCGGGGAAGAGCACCGTGTGGTGCTCCAGCCCCGGGGTCCGGCCGCGCAGCGCCAGCAGCAGCACGAACCCCGACAGCGACGGCGTGGCGCGGGCCAGGTCCCGCCGGACGCCGCGGGTGCGCCGGTCGGTGGGCAGCAGGTCGGCGTGCAGCGCGGCGGCGTCGACGCCGGAGACGACGACGTCGGCGCGCAGCCGCTCACCGTCGGCGAGCTCCACACCCGCAGCCCGGCCGCCCGCCACCAGCACCCTGCGCACCGCGCAGCCGGTGCGGACCGCGGCGCCGCCCGCGACGGCCCGGTCCCGCACCGCCGTCCCGAGCCGGTGCAGCCCACCCCGCACGTACCAGGAGCCGAAGGCCTGCTCTGCGTAGGGGACGGTGGCCAGCACCGCCGGCGCCCGGCGCGGGTCCGAGCCGGAGTAGGTGGCGTAGCGGTCCAGCACCGTGCGCAGGTGCGGGTGGCGCAGGTGGCGGTGACCGAGGCCGCGCAGCGACCGCCACGGCGCGATCGCGGCGACGTCGGCCGGGCGCCGGGCCAGCCGCGCCAGCGTCGTCGCCCCGGCCAGGGGGGTGCGCAGGAACGGCTCCTCGCTGATCCGCCACATCGCCGCGGCCCGCTCCATCAGGGCGGCCCACTGGGCTCCGGCGCCGGCCCCCAGCGCGTCGTCGAGCGCGGCGGGGACGGCCTCTGCGCGGCCGGGCACGGTCAGCCGGGTGCCGTCGGCGAACCGGTAGCCGACCGCCGGGTCCAGCCGGACCAGGTCGACGGTGTCCTCGAGCCGGCTGCCGGTCGCGGCGAACAGGTCGCGGTACACCTGCGGCAGGGTGACCAGGCTCGGCCCGGTGTCGAAGGCGTGCCCGTCGCGGGTGAACCAGCCGAGCTTCCCGCCGACGTCGGGCGCCTGTTCCACGACGGTCACCGCGTGTCCGAGGGCCGCCAGCCGCGCGGCGGCCGCCAGCCCGCCGAGCCCGGCGCCCACGACCACCACCCGCGCCACCGACCCACCGTAGCCAGCCGGCCCGGAGCGCGTCGGCGGGACGGGGCTCTCAGCGCGGGACGGCGAGCGCCAGCACGGCGAGGTCGTCGGGCTCGTAGCGGGAGCCGGCCAGCTGGGCCTCGACCGCGGCCGAGATCGCGCCGACGGCCGCTTCCGGATCGGCGACCGGCGCGCCGGCGACGACCCGCAGCAGCGCGTCCTCGCCGAACTGCCGCCCGGCGTCGTCCCGCGCCTCCGTGACGCCGTCGGTGTAGAGCACCAGGGTCGACCCGGGAGGCAGGTCCAGCGTGGTCTCGGTGAGCTCGACGTCGGCATCGATCCCGAGGGGTGGGCCGGCGGTCCCGACCGGACGGGCGTCGGAGTCCGCATCGGAGACGACGGGGAGCGGGTGCCCGGCGACGGCGAGACGGACCCGGTGGCCCGGCCCCGCCGGTTCCAGCACCAGGCAGCAGGCGGTGACGAACCGCAGCGGCCCCGTCCCCTGTTCGTGCAGCAGCGCGGTGTTGACCGCCCGCAGGATCTCCGCCGGGCTCCCCGTGGCCGCGGCGCGGGCGGTGTGCCGGGTGACCGCCGTGACCGCCGCCGCCTCGGCGCCGGTGCCGCAGACGTCGGCGATCAGCACCATCCAGCGGCCGTCGGGCAGGGGGGTGACGTCGTAGGTGTCGCCGCCCACGAGCGCGGAGTCGCCGCCCGCGCGGTAGCGGGCTGCCAGCTCCACCCCGGGGATGGTGGGCAGGTGGGAGGGGAGCAGGCTGCGCTGCAGGGTGTCGGCCAGGTCGCGGATCACCGACTCCGCGCGCAGCCGGGCGAGGAACTGGCCGATCTGCCGGCCGGCGTGCCCGAGCACCTCCAGCAGCTCCGGGGGCACGGGCCGCGACTGCGTCGAGAACAGCTCGCAGACGGCGAGCAGCGTGTCGCCGCTCAGGACCGGGAACGCGACGCCGGTACCGAGCCCGTCGGCGCGGACGACGTCGCGGCGGACCACCCGCGGGTCGGCGGCGAGGTCCTCGGCCACGACCGGGACCCGGTGCAGCCAGGCGCCCCCCGGCAGGCCCTCACCACGGCGGAAGACGCGGCGGGGGGCGTCGGCGGCCAGCGCCGGCACGTCCGCGCCGGGGGCGGCCCAGGTGCCCGCGTGCACCAGCCGGCCGTGCTCGGTGTCGGCCTGCCACAGCAGGGCGGCGTCCCAGTCCAGCTCCGTGCACAGCGTCGGGAGCAGCTGCTGGAAGGCGACGTCGGCGTCGCGCGCCTCGGTCAGCGCTGCCGTCACCCGCAGCGTGGCGGCCAGGTAGCGGCTGACGGCGAACTGCCGCTCGAGCAGGATCGTGGTGCTGGCGTCGCGGAGCACGGCGACCACGAGCGCCTCGTCCGGCGACGCGCCGTCCGCCGGGGTCAGGCGCGACAGGGTGAGGTCGACAGGCACCTCGTGACCGGCCGCGTGGAGCGCCGGCAGCTGCGTGGTCGCGCCGACGAGCTTCCCCTCGCCGGTGGCCCGGTACCGGGAGAAGCCCTCGTTGTGGCCGTGCCGGAGCCGCTCGGGCATGAGCAGCTGCAGCGGCCGGCCGATCAGCGCCGCCGGGTCGTGACCCAGCAACGTCTCGACGGCCGGGCTCACGTACGCGATGCGACCGTCGCCGTCGGCCACGATCACGGTGTCGGGCAGCGCGGCCAGCAGCGTCGCCGCCGGTACGCCAGTGGTGGACCCGGGCACTCTTCTCCCTGCACGACGTTCCCCGACGGAACGTAACGGTCCCGTCACGATGAGCCTCTCACAGGTCGGGTGACGGTGCCGACGCGAGATGTCGACATGTGGCCATGCCGACAATCCGCCATGTCGCTCCCGGGCGGCCACGGCTCAGAAGGCGTAGCGGATGCGCAGCCAGGGGGCGTGCCGGGTGACCAGCTCGCGCAGTCGGGCGACCGCCGCCCGCTTGATCCCGGCGCGGTAGCGCACGTTGTCCTGCCCGTTGGAGCTGCGCTTGGGCTCCTGCAGGTCGGGGCGCCAGAGCAGCTGCTCGGCCGTCGGGTGCCACCCGAGGTTCACCTCGTGCAGGGCCTCGTTGTGGGTCAGCATGATCACCTCGGCGGCGGCCTGCGCCTTGGCCGCCGCGCCGAGCTCGTCGTCCAGCCGCGCCAGGAGCCGTGACCAGGCATCCTCCCAGCCGGCGTGCAGGACCACGGGCGAGAGGTTCAGGTGCACCTCGTAGCCCGCGGCCACGAAGTCGTCGACGGCGGCGATGCGGTCGGCCACCCGGCTGGTGCGCACGTCGAGGACCCGGGCATCGTCCTCGGGCATCACGGAGAAGCGCACCCGGGTCCGACCGGCCGGGTCGAGGTCGAGCAGCTGCCGGTTCACGTACTTGGTCGCGAACGACGCCTTCGCCGTCGGCAGGTCCCGGAAGGTGCGGACCAGGTCGGCGACGTTGTCGCTGACCAGCGCGTCCACCGAGCAGTCGCTGTTCTCGCCGATGTCGTAGACCCAGCTCTCCGGGTCGCACTGGTCGGGCTCGGTCTTCGGTCCCTGCCGGGCGACGTGCCGGCGCACGTGCCCGGTGATCTGCTCGATGTTGGTGAAGACGGTGATCGGGTTGGCGAAGCCCTTGCGCCGGGGCACGTAGCAGTAGGCGCAGGCCATGGCGCAGCCGTTGGCAGTGCCGGGGGCGATGAAGTTCGCGGAGCGGCCGTTGGGCCGGGTGACCAGCCCCTTGCGGACGCCGAGCACCAGCGTCTCGGTCTTCACCCGCACCCAGCGGTCGACGTTCCCGGCGTTGCCGTGCAGCTCGGGGATCTGCCAGTGCGAGGGCACCTCGACCACCTCGGCGTCGGGGAACCGGCCGAGCACCTGGCGGCCACGCGGGGACTCCGTCGCCGCCGGTTCGGCGTAGACGCGGCGGACCTGCAGGAGGTGGTCGGGCGGCACCGGTGCCGGTGCCGGTGCCGGCTCGGCGAGGTCGAAGAGGGTGAGCGGCTCGGCGGCTCCCATACCGGGTGCAGCACCCGCGGGGCGGCCGCCATTCCGATGCGAGACTGCGCGGGTGAGCGCACCGGGCGGCCCCCGCATCGATCTCAACGCCGACCTCGGCGAGGGCTTCGGCGTGTGGCGGCTGGGCGACGACGACGCGTTGCTGGAGGTCGTGAGCAGCGCCAACGTGGCCTGCGGGTTCCACGCCGGGGACCCGGTCACGATGCGTCGCGTGTGCGGTGCCGCCGTGGCCGGGGGCGTGGCCCTCGGTGCCCAGGTCTCCTACCGCGACCTGGCGGGGTTCGGCCGGCGGTTCGTCGACGTCGCCCCGGACGAGCTCGCCGCCGACGTCCTCTACCAGCTCGCCGCGCTGGACGGCGTGGCCCGCACGGCCGGGGGGCGGGTCTCCTACCTCAAGCCGCACGGGGCCCTCTACAACGCCGTCGTGCACCACGCGGCGCAGGCCCGCGCCGTCGTCGAGGCGGTCGCCGCCTACGACGCCGGGCTGACCGTGCTGGGGCTGCCGGGCTCGGAGCTGCTGCGCACCGCCGCGGCGGCCGGGCTGCCCACCGTGGCGGAGGGGTTCGCCGACCGCGGCTACGCCCCCGACGGCAGCCTCGTGCCCCGCGGGTCGGTGGGAGCGCTGGTGCACGAGCCGGAGGTGGTCGCCGAGCGCGCGGTCCGCATGGCCGCCGAGGGCAGCGTGGTCGCGGTGGACGGCAGCGTGGTGCCGGTCGAGGTGGGGTCGGTGTGCGTGCACGGGGACACGCCGGGCGCGGTCCACCTCGCGCGGTCGGTGCGGGCAGCGCTGGAGGCGGCCGGGCTCGCGGTCGCCCCGTTCACCGGCTGAGCGGTCAGTCGCCGGGGCGCAGGTCCTCCATCGAGCGGCGGCCCGAGAGCAGGGTGGCGGCGACCTCGTCCACGGACCGCCCCGACGTGTAGGCCTCCGTCCGGAGCAGGGCCAGCGCCTTCTCCGGATCGATGTCGTGGGCGACGCCCAGCTTGCCCACCGCCTCCCACACCGCCGCCCGCTGCCGCGGTGCCGGGCCGCGCAGCCAGTCCGGTCCCTCCGCCGGCGTCCAGGTCGACCAGACCGCGGCGTCGCTGAGCGCGGAGCTCACCAGCTCGCCCACCGCGACGGCCTCGAAGACGTCGAGCTCCACGACGGCGGCCGACCGCGTGAAGTACAGGTCGAGGGCACCCTCCCCGGCAGGGCCCGGGCGCAGGGGGAGGGCGACGACCGCGCGGAAGGGGGTGCCGCCGAGCAGCAGGTCGGCGAAGACCGGCCAGCGGCGGCGCAGCTCCTCCTCGACGGCGAGCACCGGCTGGCCGGTGACCTCGGCGGTCGCGCACGGCCCCTCGCCGACGGTGAACTGCATCCGTTCGGCGCTCGCGGCCGCCGGGTCGCTGGCGCCCAGCGGGAGCCGGCGGCCGGTGCCGTCCACCAGGACCAGCCCGGCACCGTCGACCCGGAGCAGTTCGGCGCACACGCGGCTGAGCCGCAGCGGCAGGGCCTCGGGACCGGCGAGCGCGGGGTCGGACTGCCGCGCCAGAGCGGCGTCGAAGCGCCCCCCGATGGTCATGCCCGATTGTCCGCCGGTGTGGCGCGGCGCACATCCCGGCCGGTGGGTGCGGCCTCGCCCGGATCGGCCGATCCCGGCGGCGTCACAGGGTGATCTGGTCCTCGCGGCCGGTCCGCCACTCGACGAGCACGATGGTGGCGTCGTCCTGCAGCCGGCCCGCCTGGTGGTCCATCACGCTGCGCATGAGCCGGCGGAGCGTCTCCGGCGGCGGGTCGCCGGCCGTCTCCGCGCGGACGACGAAGTCCGCGAGGCGTTCCTCGCCGAAGAAGTCGCCCGCCGGCGACCGCGCCTCGGTGACGCCGTCGGTGTGCAGGAGCACCCGGTCGCCCGGGCGTAGCTGCACCTCGCACGTCCGGGCGGGCCCCTGCTGGAGCCCGAGCGGCAGGTCCGGGCGGCAGCTGTGGGCGGGCAGGAGGACGCCGTCGCGCACGATCAGCGGGGAGCCGTGCCCCGCGTTGACCCAGGTGAGCCGGCCGGACTCCAGGTCGAGCCGGGCCAGCAGCGCGGTGGCGAACCGGCTGCCGGGGAACTGCCCGGCGATCGCGGCGTCCATCGCCGCCGACGTCGCGGGGAGGGAGAGCTCGTGCCGGCGGGCCGAGCGGTAGGCGCCGACGGCGACCGTGGTCAGCAGCGCGGCGGGCAGACCGTGGCCCACCGCATCGAGGACCATGAGGTCGGCGACGGGGCCGTTCACGGCGTAGTCGAAGGTGTCCCCGCCGATCTCGTACGTGGGCTCCAGCGCTGCGGAGATGACGATCCGCTCGGTGCCGAAGGTCAGCGGTGGGACCAGGTCCCACTGGATCTCCGCGGCCAGGCTCAGCGGCCGGGTGCGCCGCAGCCGGGCGAACACGTCGCTGTAGGCGTCCCGGGTGACGCAGAGCTCGGCCACCAGTGCGGCGAAGGCGCGGCGTTCCTCGTCCTGCTCCGCCGGAGGCCCGGTGTCGAACAGCAGCTCCAGGACGCCGACCCGCTCGGCGCCGTCGAGCAGGGGGAGCCAGAGACGCACGGCAGTGTCGTCGCCGGAGCTCGGGGAGCGGGTCTCCTCGACCCGGCGGAAGGCCAGGCCGCCGATCGAGCCGTCGACGGACAGCCCGGTGCGCGGCGGAACGTCCTCGCCGGCCACGGGGACCAGGGAGGACTGCTCGTAGTCGGCCAGGTAGACGACGGCCGCGCGGGCGCCCAGGAGCCTCGCGTGCCGCGAGACGACCGAGCCGAGCTCGTCGGCCGTCAGGTGGTGCGACGACCGGAGCAGGGACCGCAGCGGGTCCTGCCCGGAGGCCGTCGTCGAGGTCACGGCGGTCCAGCATTCCACCGGCGTGCGGACCGGGCGAACGGAGTTGCGCGGCGGAGGGGCCGTCACGGGCCCGGGGGATGCCCGATCATGGGCGGGTGGGCGACGGTGGGGGAGCGGTGCGTGCGCTGCCCTACGGCGATCGCGCAGTGCTGCTCGAGGTGGCGGACGTCGCCGCGATCCCGGGGCTGCGGGCCGCGCTGCTCGCCGCCCCGCTGGCCGGGCAGGTGGACCTGGTGCCCGCCGCCCGCACCCTGCTCGTCCTGCTCGACCGGCCGGTCACCGACCTCGACGTGACCACCCTGTGCCGACTGGCCCCCGCCGCGCCCGCGGCCGGACCGGCGCGCGCGGCCGTGGTGCTGCCGGTGGTCTTCGACGGACCGGACCTCGCCGAGGTCGCCCGGCTCACCGGGCGGACGGCGGACGCCGTCGTCGCCGCGCTGACCGGCACCCCGCTCACCGTCGCCTTCGGCGGCTTCGCCCCGGGCTTCGGGTACCTGACCGGGCTGCCGGAGGAGCTGCACGTGCCGCGCCGGGCCACCCCGCGCACCCGGGTCCCGGCCGGCTCGGTGGCGCTGGCCGGCCCGTACGCGGGCGTCTACCCGCGTGCCTCGCCCGGGGGCTGGCAGCTGGTCGGGCGCACCGACGCGGTCCTCTTCGATGTCGGGCGCGACCCGCCGGCGCTGCTCGCCCCGGGCACCACGGTCCGCTTCCGGGCGGTGGCCTGAGTGCTCACCGTGCTGACCCCGGGGCCGTTCGCGACCGTGCAGGACGCCGGGCGGACCGGCTGGGCGTCCGTCGGGGTGCCCCGGTCCGGCGCCGCGGACCGGTCGGCGGCGGCGCTGGCCAACCGGCTGGTGGGCAACACGCCGGCGGCCGCGGTCGTCGAGGCGACGGGCGGGGGGCTGCGGGTCCGCGCCGAGCGCACCCTCCTGGTGGCGGTGACGGGTGCCCCGGTGCCGGTCGTCGTGGACGGGCGCCCGGCGCCGTTCGCCGCTCCCACCACCGTGCGCCCCGGCGCCGTGTTGGGGCTGGGCACCCCGCGCACCGGCCTGCGCAGCTACCTCGCGGTGCGGGGCGGCGTCGACGTCCCGCCGGTGCTGGGGTCGCGCAGCACCGACACCCTGTCCGGCCTCGGCCCGGCCGTCCTGGGCGCGGGCTCGCGCCTGCCGGTCGGCGGGCTGGCGGGGGAGGAGCCGGTCGTCGACGTCGCGCCCGTGGGCGAGCCGTCGGACCGGCCGGTGCTGCGGGTGCTGCCCGGGCCGCGGCGGGACTGGCTCGACGACGCCGCGTGGCCGGCCCTGCTGGGAGCCGGCTGGGCGGTCGGTGCCGACAGCGACCGGGTGGGGTTGCGGCTGGCGGGTCCCCGGCTCGGTCGGGCCCGCGACGGCGAGCTGCCCAGCGAGGGGCTGGTGCCCGGGGCGCTGCAGGTCCCGCCCGACGGCGCCCCGGTGCTGTTCCTCGCCGATCACCCGGTCACCGGTGGCTATCCGGTGCTCGCCGTCGTCGTCACCGCGGACCTGCCCGCCGCCGCCCAGCTGCGGCCCGGGGACGTGGTCCGCTTCCACGCGGTGCGCTGACCGGCATCAGCTCCCGCGCACCGGCAGCACCGCGGGCCCGTGCGGGCCCGGCACGATGCGGGCGCGGGCGCCGTAGTGCTCCGCCAGCACGGCGGCGGTGAGCACCTCCGCCGGGCTGCCCTCGGCGGCCACCCGCCCCTCGGCGAGGAGGGTGAGCCGGTCGGCGTACTGCCCGGCGAGCGTGAGGTCGTGCAGGGTGCTCACCACCGTGAGCCCGTCCTGCCGCCGCAGCCGGTCGAGCAGGTCGAGCACCTGCTGCGCGTGGCCGAGGTCCAGGGCGGCGGTGGGCTCGTCGAGCAGCAGCACCCGCGGTCGCTGGGCCAGCGCCCGCGCGAGGACGGCGCGCTGCTGCTCCCCACCGGAGAGGGTGACGACCGCCCGGTCGGCCAGCTCGTCGAGCTCCAGCCGGTCCATCACCTCGGCGACGACCTCGCGATCGACCCGGCGGGGTGCGGCCAGCAGCGGACGGTGCGGGGTGCGGCCGAGCAGGACGTAGTCCCGCGTGCTGACCCCCTCCGGCAGCACCGGCAGCTGCGGCGCGTAGGCCAGCAGGCGGGCCCGGTCGCGGCGCGGCATCCCGGTGAGCGGGACGCCGTCGATGCGCACCTGGCCCTCGTGCGGGTGCAGGCCCAGCACCGCGCGCAGCAGCGTGGACTTGCCCGACCCGTTGGGGCCGACGATGCCCAGCCAGCCGCCGGCCGCCACGGTGAACCGGACACCGACGAGCACCGGGCGCCGTCCGTAGCCGGCGTCGAGGCCCACGACCTCCACGCGCGCGCCGCCGGCCGGGCGCGGGCCGGGTGGTCCTCCGCTCACCGTCGCCGCGCCCCCGCCCACAGCAGACCTGCGAAGAACGGGGCGCCGACGAAGGCGGTGACCACGCCCAGCGGCAGCTCCGCGGGGGCGAGCACGGTGCGGGCGAGCAGGTCGGCGAGCACCAGGAACGCGCCACCGGCCAGCAGGGACACCGGGAGCACCCGGGCGTTGGCGCCGCCGACCAGCCGGCGGACGATGTGCGGCACGACCAGCCCGACGAAGCCGATCAGCCCGCTGACCGCGACGGCCGACGCGGTGGCCAGCGACGCGGCGACCACGACGAGCAGCCGCAGCCTGCCGGGGTGCACGCCGAGCGAGCGGGCCTCGTCGTCGCCGATCGCCAGCACGTCCAGGGGGCGGGCGCACAGCAGCAGGGCGACCACCGCCACCCCCAGGTAGGGGAGGACCAGGCCCACGTCGGACCACTGCGCGCCGCCCAGGTGCCCGAGCAGCCAGCCGTAGATCTCCCGCAGGTCGTCGGTGTTCTGCTGCTGCACCAGCGTCTGCGCCGCCGCGAGGAAGGCGGCGACCGCGATGCCCGCCAGCAGCAGCGGCGCGCTCTGCGAGCCGCCGGCCGCGTGACCGAGGGCCAGCGCGCACCCCACACCGACGAGCGCGCCGACGAAGGCGGCCAGCGGGACCACCCCGACCGGGCCGACCTGCTGGCCGGGCGCGTACGCGAGGACCACGGTGGCGCCCAGCCCGGCCCCGGCCGCCGCGCCCAGCAGGTACGGATCGGCGAGCGGGTTGCGGAACACCCCCTGGTACGCGGCGCCGGAGACGGCCAGCCCGGCGCCGACCAGCACCGCGAGCACGACGCGGGGCAGGCGGAGCTCCAGCAGCACCGCTGCGCGGGTCCCCTCCAGGGTGCCGGGGACGTCGAGGCCCACCGGCGCCAGCGCGCGGTCGAGCAGCGTGGCGACGACCGCGCCGGGCGGCAGCGGCACCGCGCCCACCCAGACCCCGGCGAGCGCCGCGGCCACGAGGGCGGCGGTGACGCCGGCTCCGGAGAGGAGTGCGGAGC
Organism: Blastococcus sp. SYSU DS0552; assembly: GCF_054050815.1. Taxonomy (NCBI): domain Bacteria; kingdom Bacillati; phylum Actinomycetota; class Actinomycetes; order Geodermatophilales; family Geodermatophilaceae; genus Blastococcus; species Blastococcus sp. SYSU DS0552. Next base: position 2,641 of record NZ_JBJHAB010000012.1, on the reverse strand, counting down.
GCGGTGACCGCACGGCACCCGGCCCCGCCGCGGTGCGGCCGGGCCGGGTGCCGTGGGTGGTGCTCATGCCGCCGGGCTCAGTCCTGCAGCGCCCCGGCGACCGCCTCGGCGAAGTCGGCCACGCGCGGACCCCACCGGGAGGCGATGTCGTCGTCGACGGCGAGGACCCGCCCCTCGGTCACCGCGGGCACCGAGCCGAACGCCGGCCGCTGGGCCACCGTCTCGGCGCTCTCGCCGCAGCACTCGGTGTCGGCCAGCACGATCAGCTCGGGCGCCTGGTCGACGACGTACTCGGCCGACAGCTGGGGGTAGCCCCCGGCCTCGGGGGCACCGTCGGCGATGTTCTCCAGGCCGAAGAGGGAGTAGATCCCGCCGATGAACGTCTCGCTCGTCGCGGAGTAGAACGACGGGTCGAGCTCGTGGTAGACGCGCATCCCGGCGACGTCGTCGGGCACGGACGCGACGGCGGCGTCGATCCGGTCCTGCACGTCGGCGACCACCTCGGCCGCCTCGGAGTCGTGCCCGGTCGCCGTCCCGAGGGTCTCCAGCTGCGCGTAGGTGTCGTCGAGGTCCTCGGCGGCCTCGAGCAGCAGGACCGGGACGTCGAGCGTCTCGAGGGCGTCGACGATGCCGTTGATGTCGTTGCTGAGCACCACCAGGTCGGGGTCGTACCCGGCGACGGCCTCGGCGTTGGGCGTGAACGCCGACAGCTCCGTGGTCGGCGCCTCGGCCGGGTGGTCGGAGTTGTCGTCGACGGCCTCCACCTGCTCCCCGGCGCCGATGGCGAAGAGCATCTCGGTGGCCGTCGGCGACAGGGAGACGATGGTCTCCGGCCGCTCGTCGAGGGTCAGCTCGCCGTTGTCGCCGGTGACCGTCACGGGGAAGTCGCCGGCGGCCGTGGTGGGGGCCGCGTCGTCACCGCCGTCCGAGGCCCCACCGCAGGCGGGCAGCGCCAGGACGGGGGCGGCCACGAGGGCGAGGAAGGCGCGCGCGGGTCGCCGCGGGGCGCGCGAGGTGCGCGCCGCCCGGGAGGAGGTGCCGAGCAAGGAAGAGCCTCCAGAGGAGGCGGCGGGCGTCGCCCCCGAGCTGATCCGACGCCCGATGCGCGACCCCTGCCGCGAGGGTCGGTTGCACGGCGCAGGGCAGGCGATCTGGCTCGGGCCCGCACGGGGCCATCACAGTTGCGGGACAGCGCCGGGTTCGCACCGGGCTTCGCTGCGGCTGCACCGCCGGCAGACGCCGGCGGGCTGAAAGGTACCAGCGGGCGGGACGCGGACGGCCGGAACCGCGGCGGTCGGCTCACCCGCGGGCGGCGAGCACCTCCGCGTAGACGTCCACGGTCTGCCGGGCGATCGCGGCCCAGCCGAACTCGGCGACGACCCGCTCGCGGCCGGCGGCGCCCATCGCGGCGGCGCGCTGCGGATCGGCGAGCAGCTCGCCGGTGCGCGCGGCCAGGCCGGCGGCGAACCCGGTCGGGTCCGTCTCGTCGTAGGGCACCAGGAGACCGGTGCGGCCGTCGTCGACCACCTCCGGGATGCCGCCCACGGCGCTGGCGACGACGGCGGTGCCGCACGCCGCCGCCTCCAGGTTGACGATGCCCAGCGGCTCGTACACCGACGGGCACACGAAGACCGTGGCACCGGTGATCAGCGGCACCAGCTGCTCGCGCGGCAGCATCGCCTCGATCCACACCACGCCGTCGCGGCGGGACTGCAGCTCGGCGACGGCGTCGGCGACCTGCTGCCGCTCGGCCGGGGTGTCGGCGGCTCCGGCGCACAGCACGAGACCGGCGTCGGCCGGCAGCTGGTCGGCCGCGGCCAGCAGGTGGGCCAGCCCCTTCTGCCGGGTGATCCGGCCGACGAACAGCGCGTACGGCCGGTCGGGGTCCACCCCGAGCCCGCGGACCACCTCCGGGGCGTGCACCGGGCGGTAGGCCTCCGCGTCGACGCCGTTGTGGACGACGTGCACCCGGGCCGGGTCCAGCTCTGGGTAGACGGCGAGCACGTCCTCCCGCATGCCCGCGCTCACCGCGACCACCGCGTCGGCGGCCAGGTAGGCGGTGCGCTCGGCCCAGGAGGACAGCCGGTAGCCGCCGCCCAGCTGCTCGGCCTTCCACGGCCGGCGCGGTTCCAGCGAGTGGGCGGTGACGACGTGCGGCACGCCGTGCACCAGCGCGGCGAGCAGCCCGGCCGTGTTGGCGTACCAGGTGTGGCTGTGCACGAGGTCGGCTCCGGCGAGCGCGGCGGCGATCTCGACGTCGACCCCCAGCGCCTGCAGGGCCCCGTTGGCGTCGGACAACCCGGCGGGCACGGCGTGGGCGGTCGCGTCCGCCCGTGCGCCGCCGAAGCAGTGGACGTCGAGCTGCGGCCCGTCGGGCAGGGCACGCAGCGCCGACACCAGGTGCTCGACGTGCACCCCCGCGCCGCCGTAGACGTCCGGCGGCCACTCTCGCGTGACGATCCCGATGCGCACGCCGTCACCCTAGAAGGACCACCTTTCCCCCCGCGCCTCGCAGGCTCGGCGCGGGCCCCTGAAAGGTGGCCGTTCCAGCGCGTCACCGGGCTCGGCGCGGGCCCCTGAAAGGTGGCCGTTCCAGCGCGTCACCGGGCTCGGCGCGGGCCCCTGAAAGGTGGCCGTTCCA